>DATKXQ010000194.1:0-6594 GCA_035528975.1 bacterium | reverse complement strand
CCCTTCGAGGGTTCCCGGCGCATCCTTCTCCGCGCGCCGTACGTTTTCAACCAGAACGCGGAACGGCGCTCTTCGGCCTTCTATCTGTCGGTAACGTCTTCCGTCACTACTACGGCCCCCAAGATCCGGCCCGAGGCGTCTTTTATGGGGTTGACCTTCGTATTTATCACACGCTCCCCCTTTACGCGTGTACGGTGCTTCAGGCCGTCATTTTCGTAAGACTCCCCGGAGCCAAGCGCTTTCTCAATCGCGACCCCCAACGGCTCGTTGCGCAGAACTGGGAAAGCCTCGAAAATATTCTTACCCAGCAATTCCCGGGATGAGACGCCGAATTGGTTTTCCATTTCGTCGTTCCATATTTGGACGTTGCCGCGCTTATCGAGGGCGTATATCCCGGCCCGCGTGCTCTGTATGATATTTTCGGTAAATTCCCCTATCAACCTCGCCTTGTCTTCCGCCCGCTTCGCGCCCGTAACGTCCTCCGTAATAACTACGGCGCCCACGACCGCGCCCGATACGTCTCGCAGCGGATTGATCTTCGTATTCAATATGCGCTCGCCCTTTTTCAACGTCCGGTGCCTCAGGCCGGAACGTTCGCAGGATTCGCCGTCCTCCAACGCCCTTGTAATCGCCATCCCCAGCTCTTCCTTCTGAAGTATAGGGAAAACCTCGAATATGTTGCGGCCCACCACTTCCTCGGCCGGCACGCCGAACTGCTGCTCCATACCCTGGTTCCACAACGCGACCGCGCCCTTCTTACAAAGGGCGTAAATCCCGACCTGCGTACTCTCGATGATGTTCCGATTGAATTCGCCGAAATACCTCAACTCCGTTTCGGCTTTTTTGCGGTCGGTAACGTCGCGGATTACGCCTATAAATCCGTGCGGTTTCCCCTCGCCGTCACGCACCAAGGACGCGCTTAGTTCGGCATGATAGTAGGTGCCGTCCGCTTTCGCCAGCTCGTATTCTATGCCGACCCCCCGCCCTTGCTCCAATACTTTTTGCAAGGAATCGCGGGCACGCTGGCGCTGCCCGGGCTTGATAAGGTCGACGGCATTCTGGCCCACCATATCCCGGGCGTTTTTAGCGCCGTAGAAAGATAGGGCTTGTTGGTTTACCGTAATTATTTTCCCTTCGAGGTCCGTGTAGACGACGGCGTCGGGGGAAGTCTCTACCAGTTGGCGGTAGCGCTCCTCGCTTTCCCGCAACGCCTGCCCGGCCCGCTTACGCTCGGTAACGTCCACCATCGTAACCATGTGAGCCGGTTCGCCGCCGTAGTCGAACGCCCGGCCCGCGGTCTCCAACGTCTTAACTTCGCC
This sequence comes from bacterium, assembly GCA_035528975.1. Classification (GTDB taxonomy): domain Bacteria; phylum RBG-13-66-14; class B26-G2; order WVWN01; family WVWN01; genus WVWN01. The sequence continues at coordinate 5,275 of DATKXQ010000194.1, read as the reverse complement.
GTCCTTGCACTTTATCCTGAGCTCGAAGGGGTACGGGCCGCCGTCGCGGTCGCGTTCGCGCATTACTTCCAGCACGCGTTCCCTGTCCTCGGGTACGACGAAGTCGAAAACGGAACGCCCTACCAGGACGTCGTCCTCCGAATATTTAATAATTTCGCGTATTGCTTTATTAGCAATTAGTATCTTGCCGCCACGGTGGATGAAGAATCCGAAAGGAGCCCGCTCCGCAATGGTATGATATTTTTCCGCGCGCTCCCGCAGCTCGTCCTCCGCCAGCTTGCGTTCGGTAACGTCCGAGAGTATTGCGCATACCCTCGACGTCGGCTTCCCCGCCGAGGCCGTCGGATAACTCCGCAGATGGAACCATCGGATATCCCCGTCTCCTTTAATCGCCCGGAAGTCTATTTCCGTGGCTTCGACGGATCCGGCACAACGTCCTACGTACGCCTTCGCTTTGCTCGCGAGCAGCAGCTCCCGGTCTTCCTCGTGAACCACGGCGTCGATAGCGTCCCCGACCCTCAAACCTAACATGTCGTGCCGGCTCAAACCCAACATCTCGGTCGCCATCGGGTTGGCGTAAACCACCCGGTCATCTGCGTCGTCGTAAACCAACAGCGCATCGCGGAAATTCTCGGCCAAAAGGCGAAACCGCTCCTCGCTCTCGGCCAGCTCCGCCAACGCCCGTTGGCGTTCGTTTGCCTCGTTCCGCAACCGCACGTTGGCTGCGGTCAACTCGGCCGTCCGCTCGTCCACCAACTCCTCGAGGTGGCGGCGATACTTCGCCAACTCGATCTCGGCCTGTTTGCGATCGGTCACGTCGCGGGTAAAATAGGCCAACCGCACGACGTCCCCGTCCGCGTCCAAGATGGGGTAAATATCGTTTTCGTACGCGGCCCCGCCGCACTCGTCGTAAAAGAGAACCGGCTTCCCCGTCCGGAGGACCTCGGCCATCCACCGTTTCTTGGAAACCGCCACTTCGTCGGGCAAATATTCCAAAAACGACGTGCCGACGGCCCGGTCCGGCGGCCGTACCAACCTCCGCGCCGAAGGGTCGTTCAACGCGACGATCTGACCGTCCGTGTCTATCACCATCGCGAAACGGCTCTCGGTCGCGGCCAGCGCCCGAGCCATATCTTTATGCTCCCGCAAGGCCTTTTCGACTCTCTTGCGTTCGGTAATATCGGCCGCCAATACCCTGACCGTCTTACCGCCGCCGGGAATTTCTACCGCCGCGGAACGCAAAAGAACGGGGAACCTGGCGCCGTCCTTTTTGTTGGCCGTGAACTCGCCGCCCGCCGAGCCGTCCCCGGCCAATATACCCCGCAAAGACGCCTTCCCGGCCTCGTCGGCCGCCTCGGCCAAACCGCAGAATGCCAGCCCCGTTATATCCCGCTCCCCCCTGTAGCCGAATTTCCTCACCGCGGCGCCGTTGGCGTACGCTATACGGCCCGCCTCGTCGAGCTCGAACGCCGGCTCCGGCGACGAATTCGCGACGGCCTTGAACTCCTTATCTCGCTGATGGAGCGCGTCCCCCAGGCGCTTGCGCTCGGCTATACCCCAACTAAAAACGCCGATCCGCTCCACCTGGCCTTCGGCGTTAAACAGAGGATAGAAGTAGTTCTCGAACGACGTCGGCTCGCGGATCTCGTCGAAGTGAATCGACCTCCCCGTCGTGACGGCATCTTCCACCCGCGCTTTCCGCTGCGGCACGACGATCGGCGGTAGTATTTCCCACAACGAGCCGCCCCGCAATTCCCTCGGCTCGAGATGCGTTCGGTGCCGCGCCGTTTCGTTGAAGCCGACTATCTTCCCCTGCGGGTCTATAAGGAAGGCCACATTAGCCGGGGCATTGAGTAGGGCCCGGGCCGTATCCTCGCTTTCCCGCAGCGCATCCTCGGCCCTTTTGCTCTCGGCCGCGACCACGTCCAACTTCAAAACGAGACGGCGGAGGCGCTCGAGCTCTTCGATTAATTCGGCCTTGGTTTTCTTATCGTCTTTGGCTTTGGATTCCGAAGTCGCCATCGTAAAATCCTTACCGCTTCCTGTAATCTTATGTTACTAATTATATCACATATGCAACGCCGCGAAAACAAAAAACGCGCCCCGGCACGCCGGTTTACCTTCACCGAATACTAACCGCGTTCGCCCCACCAATCCCGACGATACCGGGGAGGACCATCCATGCCCGCGGTCGAATCACTCAAGTGTCCCAATTGCGGCGCCTCGGTCCGGGGGTCCGGCCGGGTAACTTGCCCCTTCTGCGGTTCTACCCTGGACGTCTCGAGACCCGATAAAGGGCAACTGAAAAAGATTACGGTGAACTTCGGGACCCCCGGCACCACGCTGGCGCCGGGCCGGATAGCCCACTTCAACAATCTCCCCGACCTCGACGTTACGCCGCACACGAAGGCCGTTCCCTTTGAACCGCGAATATCCTACGCGAAATTGCCCGGCGGCAAACCGGGCCCGGCGCTCCAGGCCGAGGCCGGCGAGATAATGAGACTCGTAGAAACGAACCAACGCGCCGTAAACCGGGAGGACCTCGAGCTATACCTGACTACCATTCATCCGGAGTACCCGGCGTTCTACGAAAAGGCGCGCCGGGGAGCCGAAGCCCAATTCATATCGGGCGATATGAAGCGCTACACGCTCGCGGTCGAATTTACGAGCCTGACCCCCGAGCGCGCCACGGCCGACGTCACGATCGAGGCTTTCATCTTTTTTCCCTCGGGCCACGTCAACCACGTCGAAGCGGCCTTCGCGTACAAGCTGAAAAAGTACGAGGCCGCGTGGAAAGTATACGACTCGGCGCCCAGGTTGCGGCGCCTCATGGTCCCGAAGGGCCTTATAATTACGCTGGTCGTAGCCGCCGCCGGCCTACTGGTCGGCTTGACCGTAGCCGTCGTCGCCCTTTTCCTATCGTGCCAGCAGACGCCCGAGGAGGCGACACCGACCGTAACGGTCGAAACGCCCGAGGACCTAAGCGTGTCCGGCCCGGATGGCCGAAAGACGCCGGGCCCGGATGAAAACGGCTACTACGTCGCCGCGACCGGCATCCCGCTCTTTAAACACCCGGCCCTCGACAGCAACATCACGGCCGTCATCACGCCGGGCACGAAATTCAAAGTGATACAACGACGCCGCGAGTGGTTCCGGGTGCAGAGCGAGGACGGCGCCCGGGGTTGGGTGCCCGAGGCGGTAATGGAGGCCAACCTGGGAGAAGGCTTCGACTTCGAATGACGCCCCCCCGCACCGGGAAAGGAAAACCCCGCCCGGCCGGCGGGGTTTTCTCGCGCCGGAAAACGGGCCCTACTTCTTTTCCTCGTCCGACGCCTTCAGTTCCTCGTCGATCCTTTTCAGCTCGCCGTGGAAGCTGTCCACCGCCTGGTTCAGCTTCTCGTGAAGCGTCGTGGCGCCGCGGTCCGTTACCCTCTTTACGATATCCGTTAAAAGGCCGGTAATCTCTTCGAGGTTTTTGTGCTCGCCTTCGTCCTTACCTTTCTCGTTCATGCGATAACCTCCGATCGTTAAACGGAATGAAGCTCCCCTTCGTCCTCGACGGCCCGGCCGCGCCAACGCCGCGTTCCTCGGACCCCGGCGCCGGAGGCCCGGGGGCGCTGCCGCGATACGTCTATTCGGGTTTGTAGAGGGGTAGCGTGAAGATGAAAGCGCTGCCTTGTTTGCCGTCGCTCTCGACCTCGATCGTGCCGCCGTGCGCCTCGACGACCATCTTGCAGAACGTCAGGCCCAGACCCGTACCCTTCTTCAGGCCGCTCTTCTTGAGCTCTACCTGGCGGAACTTCTCGAATATTATCTCCTGGAATTCTTTGGGTATCCCGGGGCCGTTATCCTTGACCCGCACGACGGCGCACCCCCGCTTCTCGTCCTTCCGCAGCGTGACGGTGACCCTGCCCGTTCGGGCCGGGACGAACCGGAGGGCGTTATTGAATAAATTGACCATTACGCGCTTAATGCGTTCCTCGTCCGCCTGGACGACGATCGGGCCGCCGACAACGCGGCGGCTAAGCGTCTTCTTGTCCTTGGCGGCCGCGGGCTGCAGGAACTTGATTATCTCCCGCAGTTGGTCCTCCAGGACGTACGATTTCTTCTCAATCAGTATCTTGCCCTCCGTAGCCCGGGCGATATCGAGCAGCTCCTCGCTCAGGTGGACGAGCTCCTCGTTCCGCTCGACCATGCGCCCCAGGGCTCCCCGCTGGTCGTCGGTAAGCGGCCCGAGGTCGCCGTCGCGGATCAGCTCGAGCCAGGCGAACATAGTCGACGAGATATTCTTGATATCGTGCACGACCAGGTCCGTCAACGTGTCGTTGGCGCGCTGGAGGTCGCGTAACTCTTTTTCGGCCTTTTTAAGTTCCGTGACGTCCGTGGCCGAGGTTATGAACCGGCGACCCTGGCCCTCCCCCGCGGACAGGGGTATTATGCGGACGATATACTGCCTCCGCTCGCCCTCGTCGCCGTACTCCACGCTGAACGAGCGCGGTTCGCCGTCGCCCACGGACTCGTACACCCTGGTGATAATTTTAAATTGCTCCGGCGTAACCACGTCCGCTACGCGCTTCCCGCTGAAATATTCGGGGTCCCGGCCGGCTACTTCGGCGAAGGCGTCGTTCACCCGTTCGCAACATAGCTCGCCGACCTCGTCCGTACGCATCGACCAGAGCAATGCGCCGGCGTGGTCCAGCACGCTCTGCAAATCCTTGACGGCCGAGGAGGTCCGTCGCCAGAGATCCACGTCGGCCTCGTCCTGCAAGGATTGGAAGCGCTTCAGCGCGGAGGCCGTCACGTCCCGCTGCAGGCCGCGCGCCACTTCCGTCCGAAAACTGTAGGTGATGTCTTCCAGTATGCCGTCGATATAGGAGATGTGGCCGTCGGGGCTCTTGACGGCGCGGGCGCTCACCGAACACAGGAACACCTGGCCGTCCGCGCGCTTGAGCTGCACCGTGTAGTCGGCGACGGCGCCTTTCAAACTTATCGTCTCGGTGAGGGTCCGGCGGTCTTCGGCGTTGACGTAATGGTCGGCCATGCACGCCCCGACTACGTCGTCGGCGGAGGCGTAGCCCAGGAGCTCCGCCAGCGCGGGATTGGCCGACAGCAACACGCCGCCGTCGTCCACGGTCACGCGGAATATGCCGACCGGGACGTTTTCGTGCAGCGTCCGGTAACGCGCCTCCGATACCTTCAGCGCTTTGTGGTTGGCCTCGCGGCTTGCCCTGGCCGCCCGCGGGTTAAATATACGGTCCCGCGCCGCGGCAAGCTT
>DATKXQ010000193.1:0-4157 GCA_035528975.1 bacterium | reverse complement strand
GTTATAACGTCGCCGTGGCGACGAGCGGCCGGGAAGCGCTCGATCTTCTGGGGGAGGCCGAGTGTGACCTCGCTATCGTGGACGTTCAAATGCCCCATATGGACGGTTACGAGCTTACGCGACGAATACGCGCGTCGACCGATTATCGCGATCTGCCGATAGTCATAGTGACGTCGATGGACGCCGAAAGGGACGTGGCCCGCGGCCTGGAAGCCGGCGCGGACGCCTACATCAAAAAGAGTTCTTTCGACCAGCGGGAGTTGCTCTCGGTTATCGAGCAGTTTATCTGAACGAGAAGAAGGATGCCGCACTGATGGACGAACTTAAGCGACCCATAAGGGTTTTGGTGGCCGAGGATTCGGCCGTCGTAGCGCGGGTACTGGTCGACGTATTGAGCAGCGATCCGGACATCGACGTCGTCGGCGTCGCGAGCGACGGGGTCGAAGCGGTCCAGATGGCTAAATCGCTTAAGCCGGACCTCATCACGATGGACGTGCGGATGCCGAGGATGGACGGCCTGGTCGCGACGCGCAAGATTATGGAGGAGATGCCGACGCCGATCATCGTCGTGAGCGCGAGCGTAAACGTCCAGGACATGAACATAACGTTCGAAGCTTTGCGGGCCGGCGCGCTGGAGATAATAGAAAAGCCGCGCGGCGTGGGGCACAGGGACTACGAGGCGGTGCGGGGCCGCCTTATTCGCGCGGTCAAGTCGATGAGCGAGGTCAAGGTCGTCCGCCGGATGACGGAGGCGAGATTGCGTCGTCCGTCGCGGCTTCCCAAGGCCGTGCTGAGAGGGAAGGAGACGGGGCGGGTCGTACTGATCGGCAGTTCGACCGGCGGGCCGGCCGCGCTCGAGAAGATTTTCACGCGCCTCCCCGCCAATTTCCCGGCGCCCGTGCTCGTCGTCCAGCACATCGCGCCCGGGTTCGTAGGCGGCCTCGCCGAGTGGTTGAACACCGGGTCGCAATTGAACGTCAAGGTCGCCGAGGCGGGGGAGAAGCCGGTCGCGGGCACCGCGTTGTTCGCGCCGGACGGTTACCATACGGTAATCGACAGCGGCGGCCTTATCTCCCTGGACGACGGGCCGCCGGACCGCGGCCACAAACCGTCGATCGACCGGCTCTTCGCGGCGGCGGCGCGGGCCTGGGGGGCGCGGTGCGTAGGCGTTTTACTTACCGGCATGGGGACCGACGGCGTTATGGGCCTCGGCGAAATCAAGGGCGCCGGCGGCGCGGCTTTGGCGCAGGACGAAAGTAGCGCGGTGATCTACGGGATGCCCCGGGAAGCCGTGGCTGCGGGAGTGGTCGACAAAGAGTTGGCGATAGAGCATCTACCCGCGGAAATCATCTCCCTTACCGGCTAAGGGGTAGAGGGGTTAGATAACCGACATGACCGAACGAAAAAAATTATTGCTGGTCGACGATACCGACACCATACTGCTGTTCTTGAAGACGCTTTTGGCGGGTCAGGGTTTCGATTTCCTCACGGCCAAGAACGGCGCCGAGGCTATTGAGAAGGTACGTCGGGAAAAGCCCGACCTGATATTGCTCGACGTATTTATGCCCATCATGGACGGCATCGAAGCCTGTCGTATCATAAAGGGAGATCCCGACCTCAAAAGCATTCCCGTGGTCGTGGTAACCGCCCGCAGCGAGGCCGAGAACGTCGAGCGATGTTTCGACGCCGGTTGCGACGACTACGTGTTCAAACCCATAAGGAAGTTGGAGTTGCTCGACAAGATAAACCGGTTGTTGGGCGGGGGATAAAAGGCGCGCGTCCGCTCGCCGGTTGGGATAGACATGGTCGAGAAAGACGGCGGCAAAATAGAACAGGGCGAGTACTTGCTCCGGGTCTTCGAACAGGGCAAGGCATTTACCGAAGAGCTACTTCGGGAGAACGCCGAGCTGCGCGCCGCCATAGGCCGCTTGCAAAAGCAAGCGGGCGAGGGGCCGAAGGCGCGAGCCTTGCCGGTCGAGTTCGACGCGGAGGTGAAGAAAAAGTACGACGAGCTTGCCGGGACGTATAATGATTTGCGGGACCGCTACCGTAAACTGGCCTCGGAGTTGAACGCCATAAAGACCGAGAACATAGATTTCGCCAAGAAGTACGTCGAAATCGAAGAGCAGAATACCAGCCTCGCCAACCTCTACGTCGCTTCCTATCAACTCCATTCCACCCTCGATTTCGCCGAGGTCGTGCGGATCGTCGTCGAGATCGTAATAAACCTCATAGGCGCCGAGAAGCTCGGCGTTTTCCTGTTCGACGAGGAAACCGAGCGCTTGGAGTGCGTCGCGCACGAAGGTTTGGCCGAAAAAGAACGGCGGTCCATTATCGTAGGCCAGGAGCTGCAGGGCAAGGTGGCCGCGCTGGGCGAATCGTATTACTTAACCGACGAGGGGAAACAACGTAAGGCCGAAAAGGAAGAGGAGCCCATCGCCTGTATCCCGTTGAAGATCCGGAATCGGTTGATAGGCGTCATATCGATATACCGGTTGTTGCGCCAGAAGGACGGCTTCACGTCTATCGATTTCAAGCTGTTCGACCTGCTGGCGGGGCACGCGGCGACGGCCTTGTATTCGTCTCGGCTGTACGCTCTCTCCGAGCGGAAGCTCAAGACGGTGCGGTCGTTCCTGGACCTTTTGAAAATTACCCGCAACGACGAGTAACCGTCGGTCGGCGGGGAGGGCAAGGGTTCCAGGACGAATAATCCCTTCCATCGCGGAAGGGTTTTAACTTGCAGCGGCGTTGGGTCGTTACGCAGATGGAGGTTTAAGGTATGTTTAAAAAATATGTATCGTTGGCCGCGGCGGTATTGACGGCCGGCGGCGCGCTGGCCGACGTGTCGATCGTCGCGTCCTGGCCGTCCCCGGCGCAGACGCCGTACGGCGTCGCTTACGACGGTTCCTACGTTTGGATATCCTGCAACGAGACCGGGAAGGAGATAATGTTCAAATGCGAGCCGGCGAGCGGGAGCGTCGTCTCGTCTTTCAAGGTCAACACCACCGGGTTGTTCGGGTGCACCTACGACGGTTCGTACCTGTGGTACGACGCCCTCGACAGTACGCTGAGCTACTATATGTACCAGGTTACCGATACCGGTTCGATTTTAACGTCCTGGAAGTCGCCGCTCGCCCGGACCGTCGGTTGCGGATGGGACGGCGACTACCTGTGGCTCAGCTCCTACTTCGGCTCGTTGGGATGGGCTACAACGGCCGGCTCGCTGGTGGGGTCTTTCGGCACGAGCTGGCGGCCTACCGGCGTCGCCTTCGACGGGTATTACCTCTGGACCGCGGAGTATAACCAGCCGGACCTTCACCGCATAACGACCACCGGGTCCGTGGTGGCGTCTTACCTGTTCCCGATGGGGGAGCCGTGGGGATTGGGTTTCGACGGCGAGTACTTGTGGGTGACGAGCGTCGGGACGCCGGGCTACGTGTATAAAGCGGATTTCGGCGGTTACCCGGCCGTGGCGCCGGCGTCGTTCGGCCGCGTCAAGGCGTTATATCATTAGATAGGGGCCGGGTGCCCTATTCGGGGCGGTATATGCGGACGTCGCGGCGCGGGCCGTCCGCGACGTACACTAAGCCGTCGCCGGCGACGGCGAGGCCCGTGGGCGACGTCAACGCGACCTCGATTCTCGCTTCCACGCGACCTCGAGCCGATAATCTGAGAACGCAGTAATCCTCCGTGCCGCCGGCGGAGGTAACCTTTCCCAAAACGAAGATGCGGCCTTCGGGGCCGAACGCGCATTCGACGGGAACGAAAGACGGTTCCTCGACGACGCGGAGCGGCTGCGGCTCGGCCTTCCCGGGATGGAAGACGAAGATCTCGGGGCCGTCGGCCACGATTACGGCCACGCGGCCGTCGGCGGCGCAGGCCACGTCCCAAGCCCGCGCTACGCCGGCCTCCGCGTCCCACTGCTCGAGTAGTTCCCCCTTCCCTGAGAATACGAACACGCCGCCGGCCTCCGCGTCGGCCACGTATATCTTGCCGTCGGGGCCCGCCGCGACGCCGAAGGGCGCGGCGAATACCCCCTCGCCCACGATGCGCGCGAACGCGCCGTCGGGTTTGAAAACGGAGACGCGACGCGTTCCGAACTCCGCGACGTACACGGCGCCTCCGGGGCCTACGGCGACGTCCGTCGGTACGAATAA
>DATKXQ010000192.1:0-19412 GCA_035528975.1 bacterium | reverse complement strand
TGCCGCAAGATGACTGACTGGATTTACGTAGTTTCGTTTTACGCCGTCGCCGGCGTGGCGCTTTCGGGCGCGTTGGGGGTTCTCTTCCTGAGGAACCTCTTCCACGCGGGCTTAAGCCTTATGTTATCCCTATTCGCGGTGGCCGCGCTCTTCGTGCTGCTGGGCGCCGAATTTCTGGCCGGCGTGCAGGTGTTGATCTACGTCGGCGCCGTCGCGGTCCTCATCCTCTTCGCCGTGATGCTGACGCAGCGCATTACGTCGCGGAGCGTGAGGCAGTATACGCGCGCGTTGGTCCCCGCGTTGCTGGTCGTCGCGGGCCTGGGCGCGGTGACGGCCCTGGTCATGTTGAAGGTCGAGCTTCCCCCGCTGGGGGCCGTACCCGAAACGGGCGCGATAGAGGAGTTGGCGGACCTGCTCCTCTCCACGTACTTGCTGCCCTTCGAGGTCATATCGCTTCTCTTGTTGGGGGCGCTCGTCGGCGCCATCGTCCTGGCCCGGAAGGAGGAGCGGAAATGACCATTACGCCGCTGCATTTCCTGGCCTTGTCGCTGCTCCTCTTCGGCGTAGGTTTGCTCGTCGTGCTGACGCGGCGCAACGCCATCGGGATCCTCATGGGCGTGGAGCTCATGCTCAACGCCGTCAACGTGGGGCTCGTTACGTTCGACCGCGTTTACGGCCCGGCGCGGCTCGACGGCCAACTTTTCTCGTTGTTCGTTATCACCGTGGCCGCGGCGGAGGCCGTGGTCGGCCTGGCGCTGATCCTCGCCATTTACCGTTCGCGCGGGACCGTCGCCGTCGACGACCTCCACGAGTTGCGCGGGTGATAGCTGAGTGGGGCGGATAACCTTAGCGGCGGCGCTGTGGGCGACGTGCATTACTCCGGGCGTCGCGGCCGCCGAATACGAGTCGTGGGAGAACGTCGCCGTCGGCGTATCGTGCGAAGTCCCGCCCGGGTTCGACGTCCGGGAGCCGGGTCCCGGCGAGAAGGCCCCGGCGCGGGCGGTCAGGCTGGAGTGGGAGAACGGCCCTTACGGGGGTTTGCGCGTGTTGGCGGTGCGCCGGGAGGCGCGGTACGATAGCGTGGCCGTGTCGGCCGGCCTGTTCCAGCGGCGATTGGGGGCGTCGGCGGCGTTCGAAGCCGAGGCCGAGGTTTTGAGCCCGGCGGAGCTGGCGGCGGCGGGCGCCGACGACGGCATACGGGCCGCGTACGCGTTGACGGAAGGCGGGGAGGGGAGCCGGCTCGAGGTGATGTTCCTTTCGGCCGGCGACAGGCGGTACCGGGTGGAGGTATCGTATCCCTCGGTTCTCGAGTTGCAGCTTGGCGCCGCCGTGGAGAGGATCTTAGTGACCTTTAAAATATTACCGGCCGCGGAAGTTGCGGGGGAAGACCCCGCCGAGGCCGGCGGCGCCGGAGACGCGGCGCTTTCGGAGTAAGCCCGAGCTATGGTCTGGTTAGCTGCAGTCGTTACCTTCGCGCCCCTGCTGGGGTTTATCATCGCCATCCTGTGGGGCAAGCGGATGGGCGAGCCCAGGGCCGCCATCGTGCCGGTGGCCGCGTTGGGCGTGTCGTGCGCCGCCGCGGTGGCGCTGTTCGTCCGCATCCTGCTGGGGCACGGCGGCGATTTCTCCTTTACCTGGCTCGAGGTAGGCGGTTACACGCTGGACGTCGGCTTCCAGCTCGACCGCTTCGCCGGGATAATGGCCGTCGTCGTGGCGACCGTGTCGTTCATGATTCACATCTACTCGACCGGTTACATGGCGGGCGACAAGCTTTACAGCCGCTACTTCGCGTACTTGAACCTGTTCTCCATGGCGATGCTGGGGCTGGTCCTGGCCAACAACTACCTCCAGGCCTTCATATTCTGGGAGCTCGTCGGCCTGACGTCGTACCTTTTGATCGGGTTCTGGTTCGAGAAGCCGGAGGCGGCCAACGCCGGCATGAAGGCCTTTATCACGACCCGCGTGGGCGACGTGGGCTTCCTCATCGGTATCGTATTGATATTTACGTTGACGGGCACGTTCCACTTCGCGAGCGTCTTCGGCCTGGTGGAGGTCGGCGTTTTGGCGCCGGCGATGGTGACCGCCATCGCGCTGCTCATCTTCGCGGGCGCCGTGGGTAAGTCGGCGCAGCTGCCGCTCCACGTCTGGCTGCCCGACGCGATGGAGGGCCCGACGCCCGTCAGCGCCCTCATCCACGCCGCGACGATGGTCGCCGCGGGCGTCTACCTCGTCGCCCGCTCGTTCCCGATATTCGCGGCCGCCGCCGGGGCCTCGGACGTGGTCGCCTACGTGGGCGCGACTACCGCGCTCATGGCCGCGACGATAGCCGTCGTCCAGGTCGACATCAAACGCGTGCTCGCGTATTCCACGATAAGCCAGCTCGGTTACATGATGCTGGCGCTGGGGTGCGGCAGCCAGGCCGCGGGCATATTCCACCTCTACACCCACGCGTTCTTCAAGGCGCTGCTCTTTTTGGGCGCCGGGGCCGTCATCCACGCCTGCCATACCAACGACATGCGCGAGATGGGCGGCCTCGGCCGGAAGATGAAGGGCACCGCGGCGACCGTCGGGTTGGCGGCGCTCGCGCTGGCGGGCGTGCCGCCGCTGTCCGGCTTCTTCTCCAAAGACGAAATCCTCACGGCCGTCGTCGACCGCGGCGGCTGGTACCTCGCGTTCGCCGCTTTCTTCACCGTGTTCCTGACCGCGTTCTATATGTTCCGCGCCATATTCGTTACCTTCGGCGGCGAGACGCGCGAGAAGGCGAGCCACGCCCGCGAGGCGCCGTGGAACATGTTGGGGCCGATGATATTCCTCTGCGTATTAGCGGTCGCCGCGGGCTGGATCGGCATCCCGGGCGTGGGCGCGGGCTTCGCCGGCCTGGCGGGTTTCCACGTCGGCGGCGAGCACCACGGCGTCAACGTCGCGGCGATGGCGGCTTCGCTCGCGCTCGCGCTGGGCGGGATCGCGCTGGCCTGGGCGTTGTACAAGGCGAAAGTATACCCGGTGGCGAAGATATACCGGGCGTTGCGGCCCGTGGCGTTCGTGCTGGAGAGGAAATACTTCTTCGACGACGCGTACAACTTCCTGTTCGTGAAGGGGACCGTGGCCTTCGCGCGGATGTGGGGCGTCTTCGATAATTACGTCATAGACGGCGCCGTCAACAGGGCCGCGTGGCTGACGGTCATGTGGTCGAAGGCCAAGGGCTGGTTCGACCTGGCGGTCGTGGACGGCCTGGTGAATTTCGCCGGGTGGATAACGCAGGGGTTCGGCAGAGTCTTCCGCCGCGTTCAAACCGGCTACGTCCAGGAATACCTGATAGTCCTGGCGTGCGGCGTCGCGGCGATACTGATAACCGTCTTGGTGGTCATCTAGGGGGGCGGGTTGAAAACGGTCCCGTTGAACCGCTCGCACCTCAAGGGCGCCGTCGAGCTTCACCGCGCCGCGCGCCCCTGGTGCTACCGCGGCCGAGATGCGGCGTACGTGCTGCGCGCCTTCTACGACGCCTACGCCAACCGCGACTACACCGTAGGGACGGCCGGTCTGGAAGGCGGGAGAGTGGTGGGCTTGGCCTGCGGGACGACGAACCCGGCGGGGCCGGCGGAATGGCTTCGGCGCCGGCGGCCTTGGCGTTCGTGGGCGGCCCGCGTCGCGGGCGGGACGGGCATGGCGCTGGGGGGTTGGGGCCGCGAGCTTTTCGCGGCCGCCGGGGCGCAAGGTCGGGTAGCGTACTTGCTGGCGGCGGTTACGGCCGAGGGTTTGAGTGAAGGCGACGTCGCGACCATGTTCGACTTTTTCGCCGCGGCGGCGTCTTCCCGGGGCGCGAGTCGCATCTACGCTCCGGCCGCGGCGCCCGACGAAAGATTGCTAAAAGTCGGTTTCGAACCAACCGAGGGTTTCGCTTCCCGAGAAGGCGCGCCCCTCCTTTACGTGCGGGGGTTGTGATGTCGATACGAAAAGGATTGCTTTTAGCGCTCCTCCTGGCGGCGGCGTCGGCTTCGGCCGGCGAGGGCGACGTGCCGTACCGTGAGATCATATCCGCCGACGCCGATTGCCGCGCCTTTTTCTGGGACGGCGTCGACGCCCTGGGCGACGGGAAATTGGCTCAGGCCCAAGAGGATTTGGAAAGCGCGGTGAAGGAAGACGCCGGGTGCTTCCTGGCGTATCTGCTCTTGAGCCAGGTCGCGTACGCGGGGGGCCGCTACGAGGAGTCGACCGCGTATCTGGAGAGTATTCCGCCCGAGCCGCCGGAGTTGGCCGCGATGTACGAGGACCTGGCCGCGGCGCTGCGGGCCGACGACTTCGGCGTGGTGTCGGAGAAGGCGGGCAACATCGTAACCGCGTATCCGCAGACGATTACGGCTATCGCGGCGCTTCACCTCCTGGCCCGGGCGCAGTACTTCCTGGGGCACCGCGACGAGGCGGCGTTGATTATCAAGGCGGCCTATATGTATTCGGCGCTCGCGCCGGGGACGGTTCCGGCGTACGCTTCGCCGGTCGAGGCGGAGGAGTTCGGAAAATTCGCCGGCGTGGAGTGACGGCCGGCCGGCGTGCTTATACCGTTTAGGAGGCAATGGCGATGGCTTTTCCTATTTTAACCGTAACGGTATTTACCCCGGTGGTGGGGATGGCGGTGATCCTGCTCTTGCCGGAGCGGTGGACGAACGGCATCCGGGCCGTCGCGGTCGCCTTCACCGGCGTGGCGCTGGGGCTCTCCGTGTGGGCGCTGATCGCGTTCGACCCGGGCATAACCGGCGCCATGCAATTCGAGGAGATCCACCGGTGGATTCCGTCGATCGACGTTTTCTACCATCTCGGCGTCGACGGCCTCTCGATGCCGCTGTTCATCCTCACCACGCTGTTGTCGTTATTAGCCGCCATCGCCTCTTTTTCGATAAAGGAACGGGTTAAGGAATATTACGCGCTGTACCTTTTGCTCGTGGCGGGGATGCTCGGCGTCTTCGTTTCGCTCGACCTCTTCCTCTTCTACGTCTTCTGGGAAGTGATGCTGGTGCCGATGTTCTTCCTCATCGGCATCTGGGGGGGCGAGAAGCGGGAATACGCCGCCATCAAGTTCTTCCTCTACACGCTGTTCGGCAGCGTCATAATGCTCCTGGGGATTCTGGCGTTGTACTTCACCTCCCAGCCCCACACTTTCGACATGCTCGAGCTCATGCGCCAGCAGGGGTCGTTCGTGCGGGCCTTCCAGATAATCGTATTCCTGGCCTTCTACGTCGGCTTCGCCATCAAGGTGCCGGTCTTTCCTTTCCACACGTGGTTGCCCGACGCCCACGTCGAGGCGCCCACGGCGATCTCGGTGCTGCTGGCCGGGGTCCTGCTGAAGATGGGGGGCTACGGCCTCCTCCGCGTCTCGTACCCGATACTGGCCGCCGGGGCCCACTGGTTCGCCTGGCCGTTGGCGATATTGGGGGTAATCAATATCGTATATGGGGCGCTGGTGGCGATGGCGCAGAAAGATTTAAAAAAGCTCATCGCCTATTCGTCCGTGAGCCACATGGGGTTCGTCCTGCTCGGTATCGCGGCCATGACGCCCACGGGACTCAACGGCGCCGTGATGCAAATGTTCAACCACGGCATCATCACCGGCGCCTTGTTCCTCCTGGTGGGCGTCCTCTACGACCGCGCGCACGTTCGCGATATCGGGGCCTTCAGCGGCCTCGCGGTCCGCGTACCGGTGTTCGTCGGCATCATGTCGTTCACGATGTTCGCCTCCCTCGGCCTTCCCGGCCTGGCCGGATTCGTCTCGGAGTTCCTGTCGCTCGTGGGCAGCTTCCCGGTCTTCCCGGTATTGGTCATCATCTCGGGCGCGGGCATCGTGATAACCGCCGGTTACTTCCTCTGGACGATACGGCGCATGTTCCTGGGCAAGCTCAACGAGCGGTGGGCGAACCTCCCGGATATAAGCTTCCGGGAACTCGTGACCGTGGTACCGCTTATGATCCTTATGGTGCTTATAGGCGTATACCCGTCGATATTGTTAAAGTTGATGAACCCGGCGCTTACGGAGCTCTCGCGCGTCATGATGGCCCTCAAATAGGCGGCCCGATGCTATGGAATTCAACTGGCTTAGCCTTTCGCCCCATTTGATCCTCGCCGGCGGCGCGCTGGTCCTGGTGGGCGGGGGCGCGGCGTCGCGGCGCGTCGCCGGGGCCGTCGCGCCCTACTTCACGGTGGCCGTCGCGGCCGCCGCGGCCGTGGCCGCGCTGTGGCTCTGGCACCACCCGGCGCAGTCGTGGTTCGGCGCGCTTACCGTCGACCCGCTGTTCGTCGTCTTCACGGTCATCTTCGCCGCGGCGCTGGCGCTGGTGGCGCTCCTGTCGGCGGGTTACGGCCCCCTCGAGACCACGGACCGGCCCGAGTACTACGCGCTCCTCATGCTCGTCACGTGCGCCGTGGCCTTTATGGCGTCGGCGACCAACCTCGTCCTCATCTACGTCGCCATCGAATTCTCCAGCATACTCTCGTACGTCCTGGTGGGATATTTACGTGGCGACGGCCTGTCGGGCGAGGCCGGCCTCAAGTACTTCCTGTACGGCGCCTCCGCCTCCGCGGTTATGCTCCTGGGCTTCACGCTCCTCTACGGCTTGACCGGCGCCACCGACCTCGGCGTCATAGCCGAGAGTTTACCGCGCATGGGGCGCGTCTTCGGTACGTGGGGTCACGGCGCGGTGTTCGCGGCCCCGACGGACGTCGCCGCGGGGCTCTCGCCGGTATTCATATTCCTGGCGTTCGCGCTCATTCTCGTCGGCTTAGGGTACAAGATATCCGCGGTCCCCTTCCACATGTGGGCCCCCGACGCGTACCAGGGGGCGCCCACGCCGATCGCGGCCTTCTTGTCGGTGGCGTCCAAGGCGTCGGGGTTCGCGGTAATATTGCGCCTGGTCCTCGCGCTGCACGGCCCGCTCGACCTGGTCTACGGGGGGTGGACGAAGTACGCCGCGGCGCTGGCGGTGGCGTCGATGGTTTTCGGCGTCCTCGTCGGTATCGTCCAGAGCGACGTGCGGCGGCTCCTGGCGTACTCGTCCATCGCCCACGCCGGCTTCGTGCTGTTGGGAATCGTCGCGGATACGCACCTGGGCTACGCCTCCGTGTTGGTCTACCTCGTGCTCTACGCGGCGATGAACATAGGCGCGTTCGGTACGGTGGCGGTCATAGGCCACGTCACCGGCAGCTACGCGCTCCGAGATTACGTCGGCATGGGCCGACGCCACCCGGTCCTCGCGGCGGCGTTGTCGGTGTTCCTGCTCGCGCTGGCCGGGATACCGCCGCTCTCGGGCTTTTTCGCGAAGTTCTACATCCTGGCGGCGCTTATCGCCCGCGGCTACATATTCCTGGCGGTCGTCGCCATCCTGGCGAGCGTGGTCGCGCTCTTCCTCTACGCGCGGGTGCTGAAGCCGATGTATTTCGAAAAGGCGGCCGGCGGCGAGGACGCGCGGCGCGTCTCGCTCGCGGCGGTCGTGGCGCTGGGTATCTGTTTCGCTTTTACGTTGCTCTTGGGCGTGTGGCCGCAATTACTCGTGGCGTGGGCGAAGGCCGCCGTCGTGCCGCTTCTACCCAATATATAAGTTCCGAGCGAGTTTCGAACCCCGGCGACGAGCCGGGGTTTTTTTGTCGAACTCCCCCGTTTCGGTAGTCGGCGGGGTAATGCCGCGGACGTTGATTTAGGGTATAGTTTTTGATAAAATTCGGGTAAGGTGCGAGGTCCGTTCCTTAGTGTTTAAGAAAGATTACACGTTAATAATAAGTTCCCATTCTTCGGGGCGAACGCGGGCGGTCTTTCTGCCGCGGCGCATCATCGCGGCGCTCGCGGCGTTCGCGTGCAGCTTGACGGTGGGGGTCGGGGCGGTCGCCGCGGCGATGTATTACAACTATCGGGCGATGGACCGCGCGGTCCGGCCGACGTTCGACCGGAACCGGACATTGACGGGCGAGAACCGGAGCCTCGGTTCCGAGATGAAGAGGCGCGACAAAGTCATCGCGGACCTGAGCTTCGAACTCCAAAAAGAGCGCGACGACTATGCGCTGCGCCTCGAGGAACTGGATTCCAGCCTAAAAAAGCTCGATAAATTTTATACCGACTTGAGGATAATGGCGGGTTTCAAACTCGACGCGGCGTCGGCGAAAAAGCTGGGCGCCGGGGGGCCTTCGGTCGACGAGGCCGACTACTTCGACGGCTTATACAAGTTGGACGAAGAGCGCTTCCGCGCCGAAGCCCGGCGGCACGAGGGAACGCTTCGGTCGGAATGCATCGGTTGCGAGAAGGAGTTTCTGGTATTGCGCCGTTTGCTCGAGCGCCGCAAATCACTCCTGGCCGACGTGCCCGATATGTCGCCCGTGAAGGGGATTATAACGTCGTATTTCGGGGCGCGCCGTTGGGGCGGCCGGATTCACGTAGGCTTGGACGTAGCGGCGCCGTTGGGCACGGCCGTCCGGGCGCCGGCCGACGGCGTCGCGCTGGTGGCGGGGGCGTACCCGTACTACGGCCAGGTCATTTTCCTGGACCACGGCGGCGGGTTTACGACTCGTTACGGGCACCTCTCGACCGCGGATGTGAAGAAAGGCGACCGCGTGGAGCGGGGGGACGTAATAGGCCGGGTAGGAGCTACCGGCCTCGCCACCGGCAGCCACTTACATTACGAGGTTAGGATCAACGGCGTGCCGGTCGACCCGTATAATTACCTCAACGCGAAGTTGCCGATTCACATCGTAGACGGCAGTAAGCTCAAGGTAGTGGAGATCCCCGACGACGCGGACCTGTTGATTCCGGACGAGGTTTTCGAAGCGTACGAAAAGAAAGCGTCCGCCGGCGCGGTCGGTAAGGCCGCCGTCGACGAGAAAGAAACGGCTGAGTAGATGAAGAACACAATTGCGCTCACCATCGGCGGCCTGGACCCTTCCGGGGGTGCCGGCGTAACGGGCGACGTCGTTACCTTCGCGGTTATCGGCGTCCACGGCGTTACCGTCGCGACGGCGTTGACCTATCAGAATACCAGCGGCGTCTTAGGTTTTTGGGCCGTCACCGACCGTGACGTGAAGGCGCAAATGGACGCCGTAGTGAACGACGTGGACGCGGCCGCGGTCAAACTGGGTATGGTCGCCTCGGACGGCGTCGCGCGCGCGCTCGAGCCTTACCTCGCCGATTTTCGGGAACGCGGCGTCCCCGTGGTTTTCGATCCCATCATCAAAGCGGGAGCGGGGCAACCGCTCTTCGAGGGGGTGGCGGAAAAGACGTTCGCCGACGTCATACTGCCGCACGTGACGTTGGCGACGCCGAACGCCGTGGAGTTGGCCTATCTCATAGGCGACGAACCGGCCCGGAACCTCGGCGACCTGAGGACGCAGGTGAGGATTTTCCACAGCCGTTTCGGGTTGCCCGCCTTGGCCACGGGCGGCCACGTGGGAGGCGCGAGCGACGCCGTCGTCGACGTCTTATTCACCGGCTCCGAGATGCGCGAGTACCGGCGGGGCCGCGTGGAGGGCGAGATCCACGGAACCGGGTGCTTGTTCGCGGCGGCCATCACCGCTTATCTGGCCGTCGGTTTGGACCTCGTAACCGCCTTCGAACGCGCCGAGGAGTACGTGACCGCGGCCCTGGCCGCCGCTTTCACCGCGGGCCGCGGCAGCCGGCTGCCGGACCGTACGGCG
This sequence comes from bacterium, assembly GCA_035528975.1. GTDB lineage: Bacteria > RBG-13-66-14 > B26-G2 > WVWN01 > WVWN01 > WVWN01. The sequence goes on along the minus strand of DATKXQ010000192.1, from coordinate 9,749 downwards.
GCGATATTCGGCGACGCGGAGAGATGGCGCGTATACAACAACGTACTCCGGGCGGTCGACGTTTTCATTACGGCCAGTAATACGTACAAACTGATTCCCGAAGTCGGCACCAATATCGCGTACGCGTTGCCCGGCGCGCGCACGATGGACGAGGTGTGCGCCGTACCGGGCCGGATTATCCGCGTCGCCGGAGACCTCCATACGTGCCGGGACCCCGCGTTCGGCGCCAGCAGTCATATGGCCCGTGGCCTAATGGCTGTTATGAAGCACGACCCGTCGGTGCGCGCCCTTATGAACGTGAGGTACGGCGACGACGTAATCGCCGCGTGCGCCGAGTTGAATTACCGGGTGGGGAGTTTCGATCGGGGTCGCGAACCGGAGGAGAGAGCGCGCGAGGACGGCCAGACGATGCAGTGGGGCGTCGACCAGGCGATAGCCGCCGGGGAAGGGGTGCCGGACGTGATATACGACCGCGGCGCCTACGGCAAGGAAGCTATGGTCCGCCTGTTCGGGCGCGACGCGATGGAAGTGGTTCGACGGGCGGTGGCGATATCGCGACGCGTTTAAGGGCCGCGGCGAACCTCGTCGCCCGAGCCGCCGTCGTCGTTTTCGCCGCCCGGGTGTGCGCGTGTGCGCCGTCCCGGGAATCGCCCGCGCCGGCGCCGCGGCACACTCCCGCCCGTACGTTGTATCAGATGAAATTGGCGTACAATGCGCCCGACGTGGAGTCTTACCGGGCGCTTTTCGCGCGCGACGAATTCGAGCTCACGTTCGACGAAACGCCCGACGGTTACGCGGGGCGCTGGGGTTACGACGAAGAGATGGCGGCTACCCGGGCGATGTTCGAGGGCGCTTATCACGTCGTATTGGAGATGGCGACTACCGAAGACGCTGTCGGCACGCCGCCGCCGTCGGCGACGGCCTTCACGACGGAACCGCTCGACGTCCGCGTCCGCGTGTGGCGCGAGCCGACGTACTGCTACTACGCCCGCGGCCGCGTCGCTTTCGCGCTGCGGAAGCCGGGCGCCGCGGCTCCCTGGATTATCGTCGGAATGAGCGATAAGACGGGCGCCGCGCACGCCGACGTCGCCGCCGGCGAACAGACGGCCTTGTGCTCGTGGGCCGAAATCAAATGGTACTATCTGCGCGAGGCGCAGGGGAAGGATGCGAGGGATTAACTGGGTCGACGCCGTACTCGCGATCATCGTCGCCGTGAACTGCGTTTTGGGGATACGGCGCGGCATTTTCCGGGAGTTCTTCAATCTGGCCGGTATCGTGCTGGGGCTGTTCGCCGGGTTCAGGTTGTACGAAGTTCTGGGGTGGAATATCGAGGGTTGGCTGGACGCGAAACCCGCCGCGGCGAACCTGGTAGCTTTCGTGGCGATATTCTGCGCCATCGCGTTCGGCGCGAGCTGGTTGGGGCACCTCCTCCACAAAGGGGCCAGGAAGCTTTTCGTCGGGTGGCTCGACCGCCTCGCGGGGGGCGTTTTCGGCTTCGCGCGGGGAGTGGTCTTCGCGAGCGTGACGGCGCTGGTCTTCGCGTTGCTCCCGTTCTTCCCCCGGGTGGAAAAGGATTTGGGTACGAGTTTGCTCGGGCCGCACGTCGTCAAAGTGGCGCCGGCTATTTACGGCGCCGTTATGAAGAAGGTGCGCGGCCCCGAGCACGAGGGGTTGGATATCAAGCAACTTATCGACGAGTACGTGGACGCGGAGGAGGAGGACGCCGAGACCGCCGGGCCGCCCCCGGAGGAGGAGGAGGAAGAAGACGACGAAGGAAATCCGTAGAGCCGGGAGCGGCGGGCTCCCCGTGGACCACCATCTACATACGCCCCTCTGCGGCCACGCCCGGGGAACGCCGGCCGAATTCGTGGCCGCGGCGGACGGCCTGGCGGGCGTCGGCTTCAACGACCACCTGCCTTTTATAGACGCCGCCATGGCCGACCCGGCGCTCGCGATGTGCTGGGACGACCTTCCCGGTTACGTCGACGAGGTCCTCCGCTTAAGAGAGGAGTCGGCGAAGGTAGTGCTTTTGGGAATCGAGGCCGATTACATCCCGGGGCAAGAGGGCCGGCTCCGCGAGGTGCTGGCGGATTTGCCGCTGGATTACGTTTACGGTTCCGTCCATTGGGTGGGGGATTGGCCTTTCGACCATACGCAAGGGCTGGCGCGCTACGAGGGGGCCGACGTAACCGCCCTGTATCGCGCGTATTACGCCCTGGTGGCGGAGATGGCCCGCACGGCGTTGTTCGACGTCTGGGCCCACCCGGACCTCCCGAAGAAGTTCGGCTATCTTCCGAAGGAGTCCGTCTACGACGCGGAGCAGGCGGCGCTGGAGGCCGTCGCCGCGGCCGGCATGGTGATGGAGGTTAACACCTCCGGTTTGAGGAAGCCGATCGGCGATATTTACCCGACGGCCTGCCTGCTGCGGCGGGCATATTCGCTCGGGATACCGATAACCTTCGGTTCGGACGCGCACCGGCCCGAGGAAGTCGGTTGGGAGTTCGGGCGCGCGGTAGCGCTGGCGCGCGACGCAAGGTACGAAACCTGCGTAACCTTTCGCGAGCGCGAACGGGCCGTAGTTCCGTTACCTCGGTACTAATATCGTGGTATAATTTTAGGAGGAGAAGGCATGCGTTTGGGAGTTAACGTCGATCACGTCGCGACGCTGCGGGAGGCCCGGCGGACTTTCGAGCCGGACCCGGTGGCCGCCGCGTACGCCGCGGAGCGGGGCGGCGCCGCCCACATCACGATCCACCTCCGCGAGGACCGGCGCCATATCCAGGAACGGGACCTCGACGTTTTGAGTCGCACCGTCGCGACGGGGATAGACCTCGAGATGGCGGCGAGCGACGAGATGGTGGCGGTAGCGCTGAAGTACAAGCCGACGTTCGTCACGCTCGTGCCGGAGCGGCGGGAGGAGTTGACGACGGAAGGGGGCCTCGACGTGGCCGGCCACCGCGAGCGGATCGCCGAAGCGGCCGCGGCCCTCGGCGACGGCGGCGTGCCGGTTAGTATGTTCGTCGAGCCGGTCGAGGACCAGATCGTCGCGGCGCGGGAGGCCGGCGCGGCCGCGGTCGAGATCCACACCGGCGCTTACGCCAACGCCGCCGCGGCCGACAGGGCCGGGCGGCTCGAGGAGCTGGCCTCGGCGGCCCGGTTCGCGGCGTCTTTGGACCTGGGCGTGGCCGCGGGACACGGCCTTACCTATTACAACGTGAAACCGGTGGCGGCGATACCGGAGCTCGAGGAGCTGAACATCGGCCACAGCGTAGTGGCCCGGGCGGTGTTCGTCGGTTTCGAGGAAGCTACGAGGCTTATGCTGGCGTTGATGCGCGAGGCGCGCGCGGGTTTTTGATGGCGGAAGTAGTCGGGATCGGTACGGACCTGGTCGAGGTGAGCCGCGTCGTGCGGGCGTACGAACGGTTTGGCGAGCGCTTCCTGGAACGGCTCTACACGCCGGAAGAGCGCGCTTATTGCATGAAGCGGTTCGACTTCGGCTGCGCGCTCGCGGGGAGGTTCGCGGCCAAGGAAGCGGTGGTCAAGGCGCTCTCGCCCGACGCGCCGGTCGGGTTGGCGTATCGGGACGTGGCGATACGGGCCGACGGTAACAGGCCCCGCGTCGAGCTCGCCGGAGCGGCGGCGGCGCTCGCCGCCCGTCGCGGCGTCGCGGCCGTCATGGTTACCATCAGCCACGAGCGCGCCTATGCGCTGGCGTTCGCGGTAGCGTTTGGGAAATGACGTTGAAGCTGGGAAAGAAACCGCGGAACCGACTGGATCGGAGGAATCTCGAAAAGATTCCGCCGGAGGTGCGCGAGGTCGTCGCGACGCTGCGGGCGGCCGGCAAGAAGGCCTACCTGGTGGGCGGCGGCGTGCGCGATTTGCTCGCGGGCTTGCCGGCGATCGACTTCGACGTCGCCACCGACGCGCGCCCCGAGGAGGTCGGACGCCTCTTCCGCCGCACCGCTCCCACGGGCGTGAAGCACGGAACCGTTACGGTCCTCGGCGCTTCCGGGGAGTACGAAGTGACGACTTTTCGCCGGGATGGGAGATACGGCGACGCGCGCCACCCGGACGACGTCACGTACGCGCGGACGATAGAGGAAGACCTCGGCCGGCGAGACTTCACGTTCAACGCCCTCGCGTACGACCCCGTCGACGACGAGCTGATCGACATGTTCGGCGGCATCGACGATTTCGAGCGGGGAGTCGTACGCGCCGTCGGCGACCCGGCCGAGAGGTTCGGCGAGGACGGCCTGCGGCCCCTCCGCGGCATCCGGCTCGCGGCCCGCTTCGAATTCGACGTCGACCCGGCGACGCTGGCGGCGATACCCGGGGTCCTCGAGCGCGTCCGGATGGTGGCGGCGGAACGCGTCCGGGGGGAAATAATGAAGATGCTCGCGACGGCGCCGAAGCCGTCGTACGGCCTCGAGCTCATGCGCGAGACCGGCCTGCTCGAGATATTCATCCCCGAGCTCCTGGAGGGGTACGCCGTAACGCAAAACGAGTTTCACGCCTACGACGTTTACGTCCATTCGCTATACGCGTGCGACGCGGCGCCGGCGGCGAAGCCGCTCGTGCGGCTGGCGGCTTTGCTGCACGACATCGGCAAGCCGCGCACGCGGGTAGTGCGGAACGGCCGGGTGACCTTTTACAATCACCAGGCCGTGAGCCGCCGTATGACGCGCGGGATTATGGACCGCCTGCGATTCAGCAAAAAAGACCGCGACCACGTCCTCCACCTCATATACCACCACATGTTCGGCTACACGGCCAATTGGACCGACGCCGCGGTGCGGCGCCTCATACGCAAGGTGGGTCGCGAGGACATCGCCGACCTCTTCGACCTCCGCATCGCGGATTGGTTCGGAAACGGCACGAATTACGGCTTCCCGGCTTACTTGCGGGCGCTGGAGGGCCGTATCAACGAGGCCATCGCGCGCGAGGAGGCGTTCACCGAGAAGGACCTGGCGGTGGGCGGCCGGGACGTAATGAGCGAGCTGGGTATCCCACCCGGCCCCCGCGTAGGGGAGGCGTTGAGCTACCTTCTCGAGCGCGTATTGGAAGACCAGTCCCTGAACGAAAGAGAGCGATTGCTCGCTCTCTTAAGAGAGAAATTCGGCCCCCCGGGGGGGGCGGAAGGTGAATGAGGAAACGGCCCGGGGGGCCGTTTTTTTACGGCGCGGCCTCCGAAGGGGAGTTGAGGATAAGCGTCACGGGGCCGTCGTTCACGAGCGAGACGGCCATCATGGCGCCGAATTCGCCGGCGCGGGTGGGCACGCCCCGGCCGGATAATTCCCCGACGAAATGTTCGTATAATCGTTCGGCCTCGGCGGGGGGCGCGGCCCGCGTGAAGTCGGGCCGCCGGCCTTTGCGGCAATCGCCGTGGAGCGTGAACTGCGAGATTACGAGCGCCTCGCCGCCCGCGTCCAGCAGCGACCGGTTCATCTTCCGCTCGTCGTCGGCGAAGATGCGAAGGTGGGCGATTTTCTCGGCCAGGTAGGAAGCGTCGCGCTCGTCGTCTTCGCGCCCCACGCCCACGAGTATCAACGCGCCGGGGCCGATGGCGGCGACGAGCTTGCCGGCCGCCGAGACCGAGGCTTCGGAAACCCTCTGCACAACAGCTCGCATACGTAGACTCCCCAAAAAAAAAGACAGCCGGTGGAATCGACTGTCTTTTTTCGTTCGGATCAATAATTACTGCATCGGCGGGACTTTTAGGCTCCAGCCGGGGTAGATCAGGTCGGGGTCCTTGATGAGGTCGCGGTTGGCGTTATAAATGAGCGGCCACTTGTAGTAATAGGGATGGTGGTATTCCATACCCGCGATCATCCAGAGACACTCGCCTTCGACGACGACGTGGCCGGTACCCGGCCCTTCGACATATTTCGCGAGGAAAGCCTGGTCTTCACCGATGATGGTTTTCCAGAAGTCGTGGACTTTCTGGACTTTCATTACCTTGCCTTCGAGCGCCTTGTTCTCGAAATCCACGCCTTCGGCTTCTTTGTTCAGGCGGGCGGTGTCGTCGAGGCGGGTTTGGATCTGCTGGTCGATTATACCTTCGCCCGCGCCTTCGTTCATTTTAACTTCACGCTTGAGAGCGTCGTAATCCTGGGCTACAGCGAACGGGGCGGCGCACAGCGCGAAGACCGCTAAACCTAAAACAGCCTTTTTCACCCGGTAACACCCCTTTCAATGGAGTATATCTGCGCCGCGGCTCGTAAGGAATTTACCTGTGTGTGGAAGCCAGCGGCTGAGTTCGAACGTTATTCAAAAGTAGGTTCTTTCTCCGCGCCGTGAAGAAGCGGCGTGAGCGGAAGCTTACGAGCTTTCTCGATGCCGTTGCGCTTTGCGTGAAGCTCGTTGTGTTGCGCGCGAAGCTCGTCGATCGTCTTGACGGCCTTGTCGTATTCGGCCTTATAAGCACCGTTGGCCGACGTCGCTTTAGCCAGTCGGTCTTCGCCTTCCTGCTTCCCCATCTTAGCGTCGTAGTACGCGTTGAGTAGTTCTTTACTCGGGCCGCAACCCATTGCTAGGAAGCCAAGAAGGAAAGCTCCAAGGACGCTTAGCGTTATAGCTTTTTTCATCCTAGCGGTTCACCTCCCTTCGAGGGTCTCTCGAAACTCGGGAATATTTATAATTTCTTTTAGCGCCAACGAAGTCGGCGCGTTAGCCTTGCTCCTTGTCACCGGATTATAATAGAAATAGTTTTGCCTTGTCAAGTAAAAAAAACGGCTTCGCCCGGAATGCGGTCGGATACCCCGGCCGCGGGCGGACGCCGGGACCGCGGCTTCGCGTTTCCGGGGTTGCGCGATGGCCGCGGCTGGGCCGAGGCCGCGGAGGGGGACGTCCCTCGCGCGGCCCGATAAATCCGCGACCCCTAAAGAAAACTTGACATTGGCGGCCCAATATGTTAAAAAATACGCTAAACAAAAGGATAGAATATATGTATGCTATCGTACGATCGAGAAATCGTCAATACCGCGTTAGCGAAGGCGACGTAATCGCTTTCGACAAGATGGATGCTGATGTGGGTTCGCAGGTGGAATTGGATAGCGTCCTTTTACTCGCGGCCGAGGGCGACGTGGAAGTGGGGACGCCTGTCGTCGAGGGCGCCCGCGTGACCGCGGAAGTGGTCTCCCACAAACGCCGGCCTAAAGTCGAGGCGTTCAAGTTCAAGCGCCGCAAGAACGTCAGGTGCTTACGCGGTCACCGCCAACCCTATACGGTATTGAAGATTTTGTCGGTTACAAAATCTTAACGACGAGCCGGCCTCGAGCCTGCTTCTATGTTGGAGGTTTGAAATGGCGCACAAAAAATCCGGCGGGTCCTCCCGCAACGGCCGCGACAGCCCGGGCCAGCGTCTGGGGCTGAAGGTTTTTGGCGGCGAGTTCGTAACCGCCGGTTCGATAATAGTACGTCAGAACGGTACGAGTTTCTACCCGGGCGAAAACGTGGGCCTGGGCAGGGACTATACCCTGTACGCCACGGCCGACGGACGGGTGAAGTTCGCGGAACGCAATAAGCGGCGCGAGGTTCACGTCGTACCTGCGGCCTAAGGCCGTAGGCGGAGCGTCGTTCGGCTCGGCACCGATGCCCCGGCGGGATAAAGCGCGTTTGGAAGCGAAGCGCCGACTTACCCGCCGGGTTTAATGTGTTTATCGACGAAGTCGAATTGGAGGTTGGGGGAGGCGACGGCGGCGACGGCGCGGTTTCGTTCCGTCGTGAGCGCTACGTGCCGCGGGGCGGTCCGGACGGAGGCGACGGCGGCCGGGGCGGGTCCGTCTACGCGGTGGGTGATGCGGCCTTGCGGACGTTGAATCACCTGGCCGGCGCCGAGGCCGTCGTTGCCGTTAGGGGCGCCGACGGCGCGGGGCGGAAGCGCACCGGCCGGGCCGGCAAAGACCGCCGCGTTAAAGTCCCGCTGGGGACCGAGGTCCGTGAAACCGACGGCGAATTTTCGGGAGAGATAGTAGAAGCCGACGACGAGCTGGTGCTGGCCCGGGGGGGACGGGGAGGCCGCGGTAACGCCCGGTTCGCGACGCCTACCCTCAGGGTCCCGCGCTACGCGGAGAAGGGCGCGGCCGGAAAAAGGCGCCGGCTTCGCTTCACTTTGAAGATAATAGCCGACGTCGCGTTGGTCGGGCCGCCGAACGCCGGGAAGTCGTCGCTTTTGGCGGCGATGAGCACGGCACGGCCTAAAATCGCGGCTTATCCCTTCACGACGCTGGCGCCCCAACTCGGAATCGTAGCGGTTACGCCGGCCCGGGCTTTCGCCGTCGTCGAAGTCCCCGGTTTGCTGGAGGGGGCCGCCGAAGGACGGGGGTTGGGCCAGGATTTCCTGAAACACGTGGAGCGGGCCAAGGCGCTGGTAGTCGTAGTGGACGTAGCCGCCGAAGCCCCGGCCCGCGATTACGAGACGGTCCTTCGCGAGTTGGCTCTTTTCGATAAGAAATTAGCGGCGCGAATAAAAATGGTCGTCGTCAACAAAGTGGATCTACCGTACGAGCCGGGCGCCGTGGAAGAACTGCGGCGGGCGGCCGCGGCCCCCGTGGCGTTAACGTCCGCGGCCTGCGGGCGAGGCGTCGACGAGCTGAAGCGTGCTCTTTCGGAAGTAGTCGAGCGCTATGATCATCCAAGGGCTTAATTACGAACTAGACGTGGGTGGCGAACGTTATCACGTCCAGACGGAGAACGTCGGCGATAATTTGATAACGCTGATATTCAAAGGGGGCGCGGTAGTGGCGCGGGCGAAGCAGCGCGTAGGCGCAATCGAGGGAGCCGGCCGGATCGAAAAACTACGGCGCCTGATGCGCAGCCAGCACGAGCTGATGATATCCAAGCTCCAGGAGGGGGAGTTAGTGCCGATCTCCGTTGCCGAGCAGCGCCAGGTGGATAAAGAAGAAAAAGACCTCATCGCCAGGTTCTTGGAGGAATGGGCGGAGGAAGAATGAACGTCGTCGTACCGACGCGCCGCCCCGGCCGGGCGGTTTTTTGCCGGCGGCTCGTTTGCGGCCCGGGCGTCGAGGGCCGCGAGGGGCGAGAGGCTCGGGTTGCTGACGCGTTCGAAAAGGCCTGTAATAAACGGGGAAAAAGCGCGACGTAGATGGTTTGCGGATTCTAATTTTAGCCTCGGAAGTCCCGTACCCTCCCACGGACGCCAACCGCGCGGTGGTTTATAACCTCCTGCGCCATTTCCGGAACAAGCACGACGTCACGATGCTCGCGATGACCTCGCGCGACAAGGCCGAGGACGTCGCCGTCGTGCGGGGTATGGTAGAAGAGCTGGTGCTCGTGGAGCACGCGTTTACCAAAACGCCGGTGCGCCGATTGCTGAGCATGTTGACGATTTGGCCGTTCGGCGTTCTGTTATACCGCAGCAAGGATTTCGCGGCCGCCCTGGAGAGGTTGCTCCGGCGCAAGAGTTTCGACGTCATAATCGGCGGCCACATCAACATGGCTCAGTACACGGCGGAGGTCGAGCACACGCCGAAAGTCATCGCGCCGCTGGACGCCGTTTCGTTGTACTACAAGCGCCAACTCGGCCTTACTCTCAACCCGGCCGCGTTCGCTTATTGCCTGTTGCAGTATTGGAAAGTCAGGCGGTACGAGAGCCGGACGTACGGCCGATACGATGCGTGCGTTCTCGTGGCGCGTCGCGACGCCGAGGTTATCGGCGAGCTTTGCCCCGGCCTCCCCATATACTTCGCGCCTTCGGGGACGGATATCCCGGCCCCCAAAGAGGTCGCGAG
>DATKXQ010000191.1:0-2714 GCA_035528975.1 bacterium | reverse complement strand
ACCTCGAAGCAGCTCAACCCCGCTTCCTCGGCGATGGCCGCGAGGTCGCGCCGGCCGTCCAGGAGACTCAGGATGCGCCACTCCTGCGGCGTCAGCTTGATGGCGCCGCTCGACGCCGGGTTGGGGTTAATGGAATATACTTCGTGGTACGAGCGGATGGCGTCTTTGATCTCGCTCCACTCCTCGATCCGCCGCGCCCCCTCCAGGATTACGGCCTCGACGTTCATCGAGACCAGTATGTCCTCCTCGTCGAGGTCGAGGTCCGAAAAGAACCTGAACCGGCCGCCGCGCTCGCCTATGGCGGCGTAGATGGATTCCCGGATCTGGTGTTTGATCTTCTCCTCGAGCGTCCGGCGGCTAACGGCTCCCATGGCGACGAGTATGGTCCCCAGGCGGATGGGATTCCCCTCGGTATGCATCTTCTTCTGCGTCCGGAGGGCGAGCTCGAGATGCTCCCGGTTTATCTCGCCGGCCTTCAACAGCATCGTGCCCAACTGCTCGCGGAGGTTCGAGGGGGTCGCGAAAACCGCTTTGCCGTCCTTGTAATAAACCCATATCGTCTCGCGCTCGCCCTCCACGGCGAGGGTGCCGGTCTTCCGGCCCTGGCCGATGACCTGCATCACTTCCGAGAGAGAGAAGTCCTTTATGTCGCCTTCGATGGACATATCCTCCGGCGGCGATACGCTTTTATTGAATATTATACCAGAAATCCGTACACGCTCACGGGCCCGCGTGCGGCGGGTCTCACTATACGGTCGGCGAGGCGGATGCCCGGTCCTTTACGTACCTATTTCCTGCGCCTGCGGCCCCGTCCCTTGAGCCATATTGCGACATCCTCGGGTAGAGCGCAAACGACGCCACCGACCCTTACTACGGGTAAACCTTCCCGTTCCCTTCGTTTGGCGGTCGCGACCGAACAGCCGAGTAACTCCGCTATGCGCGTCCATCCCATTATGACCTTCGGCCGACGGGCGCTACGTCTGATCACCACGTGGCGCACCTCCCGCTGTTTCAATTATAAAACGATTACCGTTACACTCTCCGCCTAAATTCTAACAGATTTCGCGGCGTTCGGCAAATAAATAAGTTATTTTAAGTCAACATCGGCGCAAACGATATCGTCACTTTTTTAACCCGGTCTTTGCGCCGCCCCCGACGCCTTCCCGAGCAGATAATCGCCCCTCTCGGCCAGGGCTTCGCCGGCCTCCAACGCCACGACCCTTCGGCCTTCCGCCTCCCGAGGGAAGACGAGGTAGGCCCGCGCGACCGGTTGCCCCGTCACGCGCGCCAGCGCCGACGCGTACACCGCCAGCTGGTCGCGGTACTCTCCCCGGGCCCGCGCCGAACCGGCGCCCGGGGCGTCCGTCTTGTAATCGACGACGACCAGGCCGTCGGCGGCCTGATACGCCAGGTCCACTTTGCCCGTCACGACCGCGCCCGCCGCGAGGACCGCGAACGGCATTTCGCGGTACGCCGCCGGCGATGCGGCCGCCTCCCGCACCGGCGCCGTCGCCAGGCAAGCGCGCGCCCAGGCCGCGACCTCGGCTCGAGCGTCGGCCCCCAACCCCTCGGCGTCGCACTTCTCGGCCGTTATATCGTCCCGCGCCGCGCCGCTCTCCAAATCGACCTCCTCCATGACGGCGTGGAGAGCGGAACCCCGCTTCAACGCCTCCGGCCGCGGCACGAGCCCCGGTTCCCGCTCTTCGGCGGCCTCGTCCTCGGCGCGCGCCAGCGCCGCCGCGGCGACGATAGCCGGCGGCACCGCGGCCGCGCGGAGGGTTTCGTCCAACTGCCCCTTCCACGTCTTGTGGGCGGGGCCGAGATCCGGGGGCTCGACCTCCCCGGCCACCCGCGCGGCGCGCCGGGACCGCTCCGCCGCGGCGTCCACGGACAGCGTCTCCAGCGACCGGGGAGGTTGCGGGAACGAGGCGAGCGTCTCGGCGAGCGAGTTTTCGCCCGCCTCGGCCATATGCGGCAATACCAACAGGTCGCGGGCCCGCGTGACGGCGACGTAGTCGAGCCGCCGCTCCTCCGCCTCGGCGAACCGGATTTCCCTCTCGGCCGCCGCCTCGTAGCCCGGCGTCAAAAGCTGCGTCCCGGCCCGCTCGCTGCCCACGCGCATGTGAACCAATCCCGCCGCCCGGTCGACGAACATCGCCTCCCCTTTACTCTTCCGGGCCCGCCGCGCCCAATCGCCGAACACCGCCGCGTTGAACTCCAACCCCTTGGCCGCGTGCACGGTCATTATGCGCACGAAATCGTCGCGGGCGTCGAGGGCCGGCGATTCGTGCTCCGCTTCCTCCCGCCCCGCCATATCCGCCAACCACCGCGCGAACCCGCGCAGGCCCACGCCGCCCGCCTCGGCGTAGCGCCGGGCGGAAGCCAGGACCTTGCGGGCGTTGGCGACGGCGCGCGGGCCGTCCCCCCACAACGCGGCCGCGGTCAAAAACCGCGTCGCGGCCGTAAGCTCCGCCAGCGTCGCGGCCGGGGGCCTCTCGCCGCGGCCGCGGTGCAGCCGCGCCAGCAACGCGAACGCCTCGGCGAAGCCGGCCGGCGTCCCCGCCGGAACCGGGGCGCGGTAGTCGAAGGCGCCGCCCGCCAGCTTGAACCGGAGCAAGTCGTCGGCGGTAAAAGAGAACAGCGGCGACGTCAGCGCCGCGACCAGCGCCGGCTCGTCGGCGGGGTTGTCCAGCGCCCGCGCGGCGGCGGCCATC
>DATKXQ010000190.1:0-4754 GCA_035528975.1 bacterium | reverse complement strand
CCGCAGACGTTGGACCAGGTACCGGCGCCGATTTTCGGGCGGGCCGCTCTCGCCGTGGACGCCGGCCCGTCACCTAAGCAAACTGCTTCCTTTATGGTTGATTTCACCGCCGAGAAACCGAAGGCCGTAAGAGGCGACGCGCCGCTGGAGGAAGCGCTCGCACAGCATTGGGTATGACGGAGCACGTAAAGGTACTGGAACGTTTAAATGAACGTCGCCCGGGCTGCCTGTTCGTGTTCGCGGGGCCCTCCGGCGCGGGGAAATCCACCGTGTGCCGGGCCTTGCTCGAGGCGTTGCCGGACATCGACTTTTCGGTATCCCATACGACGCGCCGGCCCCGCGACGACGAGGCCGAGGGGCGCCATTATTTTTTCGTGAGCGACGATACGTTCGACCGTATGGTTCGGGAAGACGAGTTCGCCGAATACGCGACGGTGCACGGCCATCGGTACGGCACGTCCCGCGACGAAATAGAGAAGAAGTTACCGCAGGCCGACCTACTGCTCGACATCGACGTCCAGGGCGCCGCCCAAATCCGCTCGCGTTACCCGACGGCGACGTTGGTTTTCATCGTGCCGCCGTCGCTGGAAGAGCTGCGCGCCCGGCTGGAAAACCGCAAACAAAACGACGCCCGGGATATCGAACGTCGCGTCGCGGTAGCGAAGGTCGAAATAAGCGCCGTCGGCGATTTCGACTATTTCATAGTAAACGATCGGCTCGAAGACGCGGTCGATACCGCGAAATGCATCATTAAGGCCGAGCGCCGGCGCGTTAGCAGGAGGCTGCGGAAACCTTGAAAATCATATTGGGCGTTTCGGCAAGCGTCGCCATATATAAAGCCGCGGACCTCGTACGGTTGTTGATGCGCGAGGGCGCCGACGTCACGGTCGCCATGACGGCCAACGCGACCAGGCTCGTCGACCCGCGCCTTTTCGACGCCGTCGCGGGGCGACCTGCCGTAACGGACCTCTTCGACCGGCAACACGCCTTCGCCCACCTGGAAGCCGCGGCCGCGGCCGATGCGTTCGCCGTAGCGCCGGCCACGGCTAACGTTATTGGAAAACTCGCCGCCGGCGTCGCCGACGATGCTTTGACTACTATCGCGTTGGCCGTTGAGTGCGGCGGCCTCGTTGCGCCGGCCATGAACCCTAAGATGTGGAACAAGGCCGTCGTCCAACGAAACGTCGCTACGCTGCGCGAGTCAGGTTACTTCATAACGCCGCCGGGCGAGGGCGTTACCGCTTGCGGAGACGCGGGTACCGGTAAGCTGGCCGACGTGCGGACCATCGCCGAGGACATACTGCGCCTGGCCGTAAAGGACGAACGTTTCGCGGGAAAGAGGGTAGTGGTGACCGCCGGCCCCACGCGCGAGGCCTTCGACGCCGTCAGGGTATTGACTAATCCCTCGAGCGGCCTTATGGGTTACGAAATCGCCAGACGCGCGGCGCGGCGCGGCGCGGAGGTAACGCTCGTAACGGGCGCCGCCGGCGAGCCGACCCCGCTCGCAACCGACGTCCGCGTTCGGCGCGTAGACGCCGCGGCGGAGATGTTCGAAGCTACGGCCGAAGCATTTGAGAAAGCGGACGCTTTGGTTATGGCCGCGGCCGTTTCCGATTACCGCTTTGCCGAAATCCATGACCTTAAAGTCAAGAAAGCCAATGCCAAAACCAGCGTAACATTAGTTCCTACTGTAGATATCCTATCGGAACTCACGGGGAAAAAGGGTGATAAGGTAATCATCGGCTTCGCCGCCGAATTTGATAATCTACTCGAGAACGCTAAGGACAAATTGCTGAATAAAAAGCTGAATATGGTCGTCGGAAACGTCGTCGGCCGAGATGACGTGGGTTTCGGCGTCAATATGGTAGAAGCAGCCATCATCACCCGCGAAGGCGCGACGGAGCTGGGCAGGATATCCAAAGCGGCGCTTGCCGACCGGGTCCTGGATTGGTTAGGCGACGCGTGGGGTAAGCGATAGTTGGAAGCCAAACGGAAAGCGCGGGCGCTGGCTGAGAACCTGAAAGCTTTGGGCGTAAAAGAGATAGCTACCGAGCTGCCGGCCTCGGATATATTGGAGCGATTGGGCGAAGCGGACACGGCACAGGAGCGGGAAATGTCGCGGCGCGAGACCCTCCGAAACGAGGCGGCCGTTGTAGAGAAATGTAAAAAATGCGGGCTCGGCGGCCACCGTACGCACGCCGTTTACGGCGACGGAAACGAATATGCCGATATCGTATTCGTGGGGGAGGCGCCGGGCGCGGAAGAAGACCGGCAAGGGTTGCCTTTCGTGGGACGGGCGGGCCAACTTCTTAATAGATTACTCGAGCAAGTAGGTTTAACGCGCTCGGAAATCTACATATGTAACTTGTTGAAGTGCCGGCCGCCGGACAACCGCGACCCTCTCCCGGAAGAACTCGCGGCTTGCCGGCCTTACCTGGACAGGCAGACCGCCGTAATTAAACCGAAAATAATAGTCTGTTTGGGGTTGTTCGCGGCCCAGGCAATGTTGAACGCCAAGGAATCCATGGCGCGATTACGCGGTGGCCAGCATAAAATAGGCGATACTTTCGTTATACCAACGTATCACACGGCCGCGGCGCTGCGGTTTCCCGCTTACAAACAACAAATCTACGACGACCTTTGCCGCGCGCGCGACTTAGCGTACGGCTAGTACGCCCTTCGCGAAAGCGGCGATGGCGACGGTAGATTACCCGGCACCGGTTACGCGACGCGAGCGGCGGCTCGTCGTCGTCGTGGCCGCCGGCCTCGCGCTCCTCTATTTCGTATTCCGCTCTCAGAACCACCCCATAGACGCCGTATTGTACGCATTGGCGGCGGACGTAAAAGACGCCTACCCGTTTTTCCACTGGCATCATTTATTATATACGCCGGTGACCTGGTTGGTTTTGAACGCCGCCCGGTCGTTGGGTTACGCCGGCGGCGCCTTCGCCCCCCTGGCTGCGGTCTCTGCGGCCTCCGCGGCCGCGGCCGCGGCTTTCTTCTATTTGACCATCCGACGATTAGGCGGAGCTGTCGCGGCCGCGTTGCTCGCGACGGCTTTTTTATCGTTCTCTCCGGCGTGGTGGTATTTCGCCGGGGAAGTGGAGATATTGGCCGTCATCTCGTTATTCTTGACCGGCGCGTCGTACTTGCTGGCGGGGCGGGACGTTAGCCGCAAAGGCGTTTTGCTTTTAGCTTGTTGGCTCGGCGTCGGAACGCTTTTTCACCAGGCCGTGTCGTTATTCGTACCCGTCAGCGCGATTATATTGGCGTGGGAGAAACGCGGCCGTTGGCCCAGGTTGGCGACGTTCGGTTGCGTTTACGCGGCCCTGGTCCTTGTGCCGTACTTATTGATCCCGCGTTTTTATTACGGCGTTCGCGGGTGGAGCGAGTGGGTCCGGTGGGCTACTTATTATTTCTCCTGGGGCGATTGGGGCTACGTAACGGGAGAAAGGGTCGCGCGCGGCTTCGTAACGACGTTAGGTGCCGTCGTCGCCGGCCCGGACCCCTTCGACGTGGGTAAGGCTTTATCATTTAAGTACGTGCTCGCGGAATATATGCCGGCGGTGTTCGTATTGGTAGGCGCCCTGGCTACGATCGCGGCCGGCGCGCGCGTTCTTTGGCGAAAGCGGCGCCGTTGGCTGGTCGCGGCCGGGGTGTGGTTTCTATCTTTCTATTGCTTCTCCACCTGGTGGGAGCCGGAAAACGTGGAGTGGTGCATCGCCACCACTATTCCGATGTGGCTGCTTTTCGGCCTTTCCGTCCCGAGGCGGAAAGCTTTCTACGTGACGGGAATATGCGTTCTGGTTTGCGCTGCCGGTTTGAATTGGGCGCGGCTAATTTACCCGGCCGGCGTCCCGGGCAACAACGAGGCCGAAGCGGCGGCCCGGGCAATCGTATCCGAAACGGCGCCGGGCGACGCGGTCTTTATGTCTTATCTCGACGTATACGCCTGGACCGATTATCTCGGAAGACATACGCGGGAGTTATATGCGCCTTTCCTGAAGGCCGACGCCGACGGCGCAAGGGCGTTTAAAACCGCGGCGGCAAACGGGTTCGACGATTACGCCGCCGACGGGAAGCGTCTGTATTTCACGGACTACGAGTGGGATGATAAGACGCCGGGGGACCCCAAGGCGAAAGAGGATTTGAAGATCGCGTTCTTTAAAATCGTCCGTTGCGCCGAACCGGTCGCCGTCTTACGATTCCCGGGGGGCGAGCGCGTACTCTACCGGTTCGAAGGTGGCGCGGCCCGGTTCCGCGACGTTGCAGTATACGAGGCGGAGGAGGAAACCGCAAACGCGGAATGCGTACTCTTGCCGACCACCGGAGCGTCGGTCGTTTTCGACGTCGATATAGGCGAGAAGGATGCGTACGTATTGTGCGTCCAGGCCCAAGGACGATATGCCGCGGGCGAGTGGCCCGTTATGGAAGTGGCCGTGGACGGCGCGCCGGTAGGGAGGACCCCGGTCGATACTCCGTATTGGAGATTCTACGAGGCGGAAATGGCGCTCGAGCCGGGGACGCATACGGTAAAAACGGTATTCTGCAACGACTATTACGACCCCGTCACGGCTCGCGGCCGGGACCTGCTCGTTAACCGCCTCATAGTCTACCGCCGTACGTCATCCGCAAGGGCGCCCGGGCCGAGATGAACAATCAACACCGCCGTTCCAGCCCCCAGCGAAGAAGCCGCACAACGGATGCGATTGCGTAAGTGGTTGATAATTAATATTATACGCCGACCCAAAGCA
>DATKXQ010000189.1:0-2070 GCA_035528975.1 bacterium | reverse complement strand
GATAATACTACCCGCCTGGCGGGCGGAGGCGGGGAGGTCGCCGCCTCGCCGATGCTCTTGCGCGCGGCGGCGGAAGCATTAAGTAATACGCGGCGACCCGTTCGTCATATCAACGCCGTCGTAGCGACCGTGGATACTTTTCACCACCAGACCGACGCGATGCACCGCGAATGGGGCGAGAAGGCCGCGGCGGTCGATATGGAGACGAGCATACTTTACCACCTGGCGGCAAGGGCCGGCGCGCACGCGCTCGCCGTGATGGCGGTGAGCGACGTCCGCGCGGCGGGGGCGGACCCCTTCGGCGACGACCCCTTCGATTACGGCGGCCTTTACCAGGCGTTCGACGAGCTGGCGGACGTAGCGGTCGAAATCGTAACGAGGTTGCCGGACCCGATTCCGGCTCTCGCGTAATGGGTAAAGGGTCGCACAAGCGCAAAAGTCTGGCGAGGGAGTTGCGGTCGTGTCTCGGCGCCGCGGCGGTTCTCGACGGCGTCGAGGACCGGTACGCGCACGGTTTCGACGCCACCGCCACGGTCGCATTACCGGATTTCGTCGTGATCCCGGAAACGCGGAGCGACCTGGCCTGGGCGTGCGGGAGGTTGTGGGACGCCGGCGTCGCTACGGTCCCCCGCGGCGCGGGAACCGGTTACGCCGGGGGAGCCGTCCCGGTGACGGGGGCCGCGGTCGTAGTCTGCGATAGATTGAAAGGCATAGACGGCCCCCGGGGCGGCGTCGTCGAAGTGGAACCGGGCGTCGTGGGCGACGATTTGAACAGGTATCTAAAACCCTTCGGCCTATTTTACCCGGTCGACCCCGCGAGCGCGGAGGCGTCGACGGTGGGGGGGCAGGCGGCCACGAACGCCGGCGGGCCGCGCGCCCTCAAGTACGGCGTTACGCGTGATTTCGTGGAGGCGCTCCAGGCGATAAGCCCCGCGCGCGGCGAAGCCGTTTACCGCGGCGCCGCGGGCGACGTCGACGTGCTCGGCGTTATCGTCGGGTCCGAGGGGACGCTGGCGGTAATCGAGCGCGTTTGGTTAAAGGTAATGCCCGTTCCGGAGGCGGCCGCGGCGGCGGTGGCCTCGTTCGCCGGGGCCGAGGCCGCGGCGGAAGCGGCGAACGACGTCTTGCGCGGCGGCGTTCTCCCGGCCAAACTCGAGTTTCTCGACCACCGGTGCATCGAATGCGTGAACGCCCGGGAACCGGGGACGTTCGACGAGGGAGCGGCGGCGGTGTTGATGTTGGAGTTCGACGGCTCGGCGGGGGCGGTGGCCGCCGAGCTGGAGGAGGCGGCGGCGAGGGTAGCGGCGGCCGGCGCGCGCGAAGTCAAAGTAGCGGGGAGTAAAGCCGAGGCGGAGCGTCTGTGGCGCGCGCGTCGCGGCGTATCGCCGGCGCTGGGCATGCTCGCGCCGCATAAGACGAACGAGGACGTATGCGTGCCGCGCTCGAAGGTCCCGACGTTGTTGAACTTCATCGCGGCCTTGGAAAGGGAATACGGCGTGGCCGTGCCGACGTTCGGCCACATCGGCGACGGGAACCTCCACGTCAATTTCATGTACGACCGCCGCGTCCCGCAAGAGCGCGCGAGCGTCGCGGCGGCGGTCGGACGGGTTATGGAAAAAGTAGTAGCGCTGGGCGGCACGATCACCGGCGAACACGGCGTCGGCGCGGCGAAGGCGCCGTTTCTTCCGCTCGAGCAAAACGCCGCGGAGTTCGCTTACGCGCGGCGAGTCAAATCGTACTTCGACCCTGCCGGCCTGCTCAATCCGGGCAAAATTTTCCCCGATAATTAAAAGTATTTTTAGGCGGCTGCTCCACGCGAAAGCGTAAAAAAATAGCTTGACTTTAACCTAACGGTTAATTATATTATAAACAAACGGTTAGTGAGCTCGTTGCATATAACGCTATGAATACCAACGATAACAGGGACAATCCCACGCGCCGGCGCATCTTGCGCGTGGCGCAGCGTTTGTTCGCCGACGGCGGGTACGACGGCGTTTCCGTGGGCGAGCTGGCGCGCGCCGCCCGCGTCAACCGGGCGATGCTCTATTACTATTTCAAGGACAAGAGGGA
>DATKXQ010000188.1:0-2769 GCA_035528975.1 bacterium | reverse complement strand
TGGCGCAGACGAAGACGACGGCGTCTTTCGCCATGCTCGATATCCACTCCGGCTTGACGGTGTCCGGACCGGGCTTCGACAGCGCGATCATAACGTCGGCGCCCCTGGCCGCTTCGGCCGGGCCGCCGGTCACGTTCTTCTCGTTCGTTATCTCGCAGAAGTGCCACTTCATGGCCCAGGCGGGGTCGTTCTTCAAGTCGTCGCGGCCCGCGTGCAGCGTGTCCTTGGAGTCGCACATTATGACGTGTTTGGCGTCGATGCCGAACTTGATGAGGACCCGGGCGATGGCGATGCAGGACGCGCCGGCGCCGACCATCACGACCTTGACGTCCTCTTTCTTCTTGCCGACGATGCGGAGGGCGTTGATGACGCCCGCCGTCGTGACGGACGCCGTGCCCTGCTGGTCGTCGTGCCACACCGGGATGTGGGCTTTTTCGCGCAGCGTGTCGAGGATGCGGAAGCACTTGGGCTGGGAGATGTCCTCGAGGTTGATGCCGCCGAAGCACGGCTGCAGCTTGAGGACGAAGTCGATGATCTCGTCCGGGTCTTTGGTGTCGACGCAGATGGGGAAGGCGTCCACGCCGCCGAGGTATTTGAACAGGAGGGCCTTGCCTTCCATCACGGGGATGGCGGCCTCGGGGCCGATGTCGCCCAGGCCTAAGACGCGCGTGCCGTCCGAGACGACGGCCACGAAGTTCGCTTTGTTGGTGTGCACGAACACCTTTTCGGGATGCCTGGCGATGTCCTTGCACGGTTCGGCGACGCCGGGGGTGTACCAGATCGCGAAGTCGTCGAACGAGGCCACGCGGCACTTGGGCGTAATCTCCACCTTGCCGCGATAGAACGGGTGGAGCTTCATCGCGTCCTGGCCGGGCTTCTTGGCCTTCTCGATGAGTTCTTGTTCGTTTTTCAATTTATCCTCCTTCAAGGAAACGTGGGCCACGGACGTATTGACCGCCGGGTCCGCGCCGAAAGAACGCCTGTGAAATTAGTAACAATATATTCGTTAATGAAAACGCCGCGGGCGCGGCGATACCCTTTGCGAAGAGCGTATGTTATTATATCATAAACGCTGTCGCCGTGCAAACCCAAACGCGTCTTTTGCAACGCCGCGTCATTTATTCCCGTATAATTATATATAGGTGCTCGAGGGAAAGGAACCGGCATGCGGATTGGTACGACCGGAATACTATCGGCCATTCTAATCTGCGCCGCCGTCGCCGGCGCGCAGGACGGCGGCGACTGGGCCGTGACGGCGGCCCGTGTCGAGACGCCCCCCGTCGTCGACGGCGTCTGGGAGGAAGTTTGGCATCGGAGCGTCCCGGCGAAGGGCTTTCGCCAGTTCCGGCCCGACTTCGGCCGGGCCGCGGACGCCGATACGGAGGTCTACGTCCTCTACGACGACCACGCCCTTTACCTCGGCTGGATTTGCCGCGAGCCGGACGTCGAACACCTCGTCGCGACCGCCAGCGTCCACGATATGATCCTCAACTACGACGATTGCGTGGACGTCTTCCTCGACGCCAACAACGACCGCAACACCTGTTACGACCTTATGGTCAATTACCGCGGCGTCAAGTACGAGGGCACCGGCTTCCGCGGCGGCCAGGATTGGAGCGCCGGGTGGGACGGTTACTGGGAAGCCAAGACCTCGGTGGGCGACGGGGCGTGGTACGTCGAGATGGCCATACCCTGGTCCTCCATCCGCTACGACCGGAACGCCTCCTCTTTCGGCATTCAGCTCTCCCGCTACCGCATAACGCATTACGAGAACACGTTCTGGGCCGGGACCGACAACTCCATAAGCCGCGTCACCGCTTACGGCCGGGTGGAGGGGTTCGAGAACCTGCCGCGGCCGCGGCCCTTCAATTTCACGCCGTACGCCACGGCCCGGGCGGAGGACCGCCGCGCTACGCCGGCCTACGACTACGAGGCCACCGACGGCTGGGAGTTCGAGCCGCGCGCCGGCTTCGACTTCCGCTACCGCGCCGGCGCCGCGGCCCAGGCCCTCCTGACCTTCCTGCCGGACTACGCCTACGTCGAGGCCGACCCGGCCCAGGTCAGCCTCCAGCCCACGGAGGTCTATTTCCGCGAGAAGCGGCCTTTCTTCGCCGAGAACGAGGAGCTCTTCGCGACGACCGTCAGTCCCCTCTACACCCGCCGTCTGACCGAGATCGGCGGCGGCGCCAAGGTCACGGGTAAGGTCGGCGACGTCAGCTTCGGCGCCTTCGACGCGGCGCTCAAGGTGGACGACCCGCGGTTCCCCGGCGACAACGTGTGGGCCGCGCGCGCCCGGGCCGAGTTGCCGCGCGGCTCGTGCCTGGGGGTCCTGGGCGTGGGCCGGCGCGAGCTGGACGGCCTGGCCGCCGAGGCGCCCTACGCCGGTGGTGACGTCGCGACGTACAACAACGTCGTCGGCGCGGACGGCCGCCTCGGCCTTCCCCTCGGTTTGGATTTGGACGGCGGCTACATGAAGGCCGGGACCGCCGGCGCGGGGGGCGACGGCTACAGTTACTACGGCATGCTCAGCCGCCCCGGCTCGACGCAATTCGGCTACGCCTATTTTATCGAGACGGCCGAGGACTTCCGCGCCGATTTAAGCTTCGTCCAACCCGAGCAGCTGGGCACCCGCCAGTCGGCCGTGTCGGCCCACAACGAGTTCCAAATTAACCGGGGAGCGTTCCGCTCCCACAACCTCAACGGGTACTTCGAGCATGATTGGAACTTAGAGCGTGAGACGCAGCGCAACATCTTCTTCCCGGAAGTGGG
>DATKXQ010000187.1:0-3471 GCA_035528975.1 bacterium | reverse complement strand
GGGTTTTGTTTTCGGTCCGGGGGTTCTTTTACGGCGAGAAGTCGAACTTGTAGGTGAGGGAGGTGTCGCCGGCGGCGGGGGAGAAGCGGGCGCGGCGGGCCGCGGCGGTGACGGCGCTCTCCACCGCGGAGTTGCCGATGGTGGAGGAGACAACGTGCGCGTTCGTAACGGTCCCGTCGGCCGCGACCTTGATGCTGACGATGACGTGGCCCTCCAGCCCCGGGTTGCGGCCGAGCTCGCGGCTGTAGGTGGAGCCCACGCCGCCCATGCCGCCGCTCAGGCCGGAGGTGATGGCGCCGCCGGAGCGCGCGGGGTCCTCGGCGCCCGCGCCCTCGGCGCGCAGCAGGCCCGCGAGTTTGGCCTTGCCCCGGGAGGTATGCATCTTCTCCTCCGGGACCTCCTCGGCCAGCTTCTTTTTCTCGGCGCGAGCCTTTTCGATTTCCTCGGCTATTTCCTCGGCCTTCGCCGTGTCGCCGGCCTTGAGGGCTTCCTCGAGTCGGACGGTCAGGCCGGCGATCGTCTCCTCCAGCGCCGTAATCCTACCGAGCCGTTCCTCTATCGCTTTGCCGCGGTAATAATTGGTGATGATGATTCCGACCAACACGCTTACCGTGGCCAGGCCCAGGACGCCGACGATGAGCGCTATTATCAGGGGCAGCCGCCGCCGCCGCTTTATGTCTTTGCCCATGGAGGCGAGCTCGGTCTCCTCCTCGGCGAGGCGGACCCGCTCGGCGTCGAGGCGTTCGCGCTCGGATGCCAGGCGGGTAACCTCGTGTTCGCGTTCCTCCCGGGCGGTCTTCAGCTCCTTCTCGTACTGCGCGATAAGGCCGGCTCGCTCCTCCTCGCGCTCGGCGGCGAGGCGCCGGACTTCCTCGTCGCGCTCGGCCACGAGGCGCTGGCGTTCCTCCTGCCGCTCCGCCTCGAGCCGTTTGAGGTCCTCCTCCCGGTCCTCGATCGTCTTTTCCGCCTGTTCGCGGAGGGCCTGCTCCTGCTCCTCGACGTGGGCGCGTTCGCGGGCCAGGGCCTCCCGCTCCTCGGCGATGCGCTTCTCCTCTTCGGCGCGGCCGAGCCGCGAGAGTTCCATCGGCGGCCGACCCTCCCTGACGGCCTCCAGCCAGTGGGTAAAAGCGCCGCGCTCCCGCTTCTCGCGCGCCTCGTCGAAGAGGGCTTTGAGGTGGACGAGGTTTTCCGCCTTGACCCAGGCCTTTTTGTCGGCCATCCGGATGAAATCCGTCGGGCGGAACCGGCCTTCGTCGATCCAATCTTTTACGTCGTCGACGGCGAACGGGCCGTGCTCGACGCCGTCTACGCGCAGGTAGAGGTCTACTTTGTTTTCGTCGGCCATAAGGTGTTTTTTCGACGGTGGTTTTTTACGCGGCACGCTAACATACGGCCCGCCCTAAATCAAGGGCAAACCACGGCCCTACGGGTAAAAGAAGAAACCGATTACGGCGTCGAAGGCCATATAGTTGTCCGCGTCCACGAGCGCTTCGTCGAGAATCTTTTTCTCGCCGCCGAAGGTCGCGATGAAGCGGCCGCGGACGTCCACGCCGAAGTTTTCGCCGACGTAGTACTCCGTCCCGCCTTCCGCGAACGCGCCCAGCCGGACCGTATCGCGTTCCTCGGTCCCGCCGGACGCGGGTACGGTACACTTGCAGGCCGCGACCGCGGCGCCCCCGCCGAAGTAGGGCATCAGCGGCAGGTACTCGAGCCGGTAGTTGGCGCCGACGAGCACCGGGATGACGTCGTAACTGGTTCCCTCGACCCCCTCGATCTCCTGGGGGTCGTGGTTGAGGCGGTAGGCGACGCCGGCGGTCAGGCTCAGGTTGGGATTAATGCAGAACATGGCGCGGCCGTCCACCACGGCCGAGGCGCCCACGATCCCGGCGAAGTCGCCTACCGGCGAGCCGAAGCCGCCGCCGACGCCCACGCCCCAGACCAGGCCGAACGCGGGCGCGGCCGCCGCGAGAATTAGAACAACGTAACGCATAGCGTGAGACATCTCCCTTTTTTAGGGTAGGTTGCGGAAAAGACTTAAATTAATACCACAGCCGAAGGCGAAAAGCAAGGACGCCGTTTCATAGTTAAACGCTTGACTTTGCGCCGCGGGCCCTATATAATTTACCATATATAGCCGAAGTGGCGAAATTGGTAGACGCGCTAGATTCAGGGTCTAGTGAAGGTTTACTTCGTGCGGGTTCGAGTCCCGCCTTCGGCAAATAACTATGGAAGGATACGGAGTGGCGTTTTTACGAAAAGCGGCCTGGGCGCTCGCGGCCGCGCTTTTGATATCCGCGGCGGCCGCGGCTCAGGAGGCCGGCGACGTCGGCGACCTTCTCTTCCGCGGCCAGAAGTCGCTCGCCGCCCAGGAGTGGCGCGACGCGGCCGCGCTTTTCGAGCAGGCGCTGGCCGTCGACGCCGACAACGCCGACGCCCTGCGCGGCCTCGCGGAGGCGTACGAGGGTGCCGGCGATCTGCGCGAGGCCGTAAAATACTACGACCGCCTCCAGCTCGCGGCCGGGAAGTCGCTCGAGGTTTCCTACAAAATCGGCTTTCTGGCCGAGAAGCTGGGCGACCGCGCGCGCACCGTCACCGCGTACGAGGACGTCGTCGGCGCGGACCCCAATCACCTGAAGGCCTGGCGCGCGCTGGCGGACCTCTACGGCGCGGGAAACGATTACAAGAACCAGGCCAAGGCCCTCGAGGCGTTGGTCGCCCGCACCGGCGAGACGGCCGACCGCCTCGAGCTCGCGGCGCTCTACGAGACGAAGCTCGGCCGCACGGGCGACGCCGTGGCGGAGTACGAGAGGATTTTACGCGCCGAGCCGCGCGACGAGGAAGCCCACAGCCGTCTCGCGGCGATCTTCTTCGGCCGGGGCGACTACGTGCGGGCGGCGGAACACTACGAGGAGTTGACCAGGATAAACCCGGACGACGCCGACGCCTTTTGGAAATTGGCCCAGGCGAGGCTCGCTCTGGAAGACGATTTCGGCGCCACCAAGGCGCTGGAGCGCGTAACGAGCCTGCGGCCCCGCGACAGCGCGGCGCTGGTCCTCCTCGGAACCCTCTACAACCGCGCCGAGGATTACTCCCGGGCCGAACGCACCCTCGAGGACGCCGTCGACGCCGGCGCCGGCGACGCCGAGGCGTATTGCCAGCTCGGCATCGCGCAGTTCGGCCTCAAAGCCAACGCCCGGGCCCGCTCGTCGTTCGAGAAGGCGCTGGCGCGCGACGACAAGCACCGACTCGCGTTGGAGCATTTCAGCGAGCTCCTGTACCGCGAAGGCGAGTACGCCCGGGCGTGGGAGTACGCCGACCGCCTCGTGACGCTGGCGCGCGACAACGTCCGGGCCCACCTCTACCGCGGCCTGGCCGCCGCGGCCACCGAACGGTACGAGGCCGCGGAAGAGAGTTTGGAGAAGGTCATCAAGGCCGAGCCCTCCAACGTCGAGGCGCGCGTGGGCCTGGGCC
>DATKXQ010000186.1:0-3465 GCA_035528975.1 bacterium | reverse complement strand
AGAACCGACGCGCGCCCGACCGGGTCCGCAACGCCGTCTTCATGGGCCAGGGCGAACCGCTCGCGAACTTCGAGGCCGTCGCGGCGGCCGTCGACCTGCTCCGCCGGCACTTCGACGTCGGCTCGCGCCGGATAACGATATCCACCGTCGGCCTGGTCGATAAGATAAGGAGATGGGCCGAGGTCGGCCCCCCCGTCAAACTCGCGATCTCCCTGAACAGCGCGGTACAGGAAACGCGCGACGAGCTCATGCCGCGCGCCGCGCGTTACCCGCTCGCCGAACTCGCCGCGGCCTGCCGGTACTACGGCCGGCGGGCGCGTCGCCGCTTGACCTTCGAGTACGTCCTGTGCGCGGGCGTCAACGACGACGGGGCGCACGCCCGCGCCCTCGTCGAGTTTACCCGCAACGTCCCGTCGAAGATCAACGTAATACCTTTCAACGACTGGCCGGGGGCGCCGTACGCGCCGCCCGGAGAGGAGACGCTCGCGGCGTTCCTGGCCGAAGTCGCACACGGGCCCATGGCGCTCACGGTGCGCCGGCCGCGCGGGACCTCGGTCCACGCCGCGTGCGGCACGCTGGCCAATCGCAAGCTTGCCGGGACGGGGGTGTAAAGTTATGCCGTATCACATAGGGGACGTAAAAGTCACCCTGCTCTGCGACTCCTCCTACCTGACCGACGCCGGCGCGATGTTCGGCATCGTACCCAAACCCATATGGTCGCGGCACGACAGGCCGGACCGGCGGGGCCGCATCCCGCTCGCCGTCAACTGCTACCTCATCCAGACCAAACGCCACAACATCGTCGTCGACACCGGCCTCGGCAACAAGCTGAACGCCCGCTGGCGCGACGTCTACGCCGTAAAACGGGACGGCGCGCTCGTCGACGAGCTGGCGAAGGCGGGCCTGACCGCCGACGACGTCGACGTCGTCATCCTGACCCACCTCCACTTCGACCACGCCGGCGGCGCGACGACGACCGACGACGAGGGCGTCCTCCGCATCACGTTTCCCAAGGCCACCTACCTCGTCCAGCGGCGCGACTGGGTCGACGCCGCGCACCCCAACGAGCGGACGCGCGGCGGGTACCAACCGGAGGATTTCCTGCCGCTGCGGGAAGCCGGCCGCCTGCGCCTGTTGGAGGGGGACCACTACGTAAGCAAGAACGTATCCCTTATCGTAACCGGCGGCCACACGACCGCGCACCAAATAGTGCGCATCGCCTCGCGGCGCCGCATAGCCTACTTCCCCGGCGATATAATACCTACCGCCGCGTTCCTCCCTCTCCCCTACGCCACCGCCTACGACCTCCACCCCCTCACCACCCTCGAGGCCAAGAAGACGCTGCTCCGCAGGGGGGTGCGCCGGCGGGCGCTTCTGTTCCTGCCGCACGAGATAGAACACCCCGTGGGCCGCGTCGAGCTCGACGAGAAAAAACGATACGTCTATCGGCCGGTCGCCCCCGGCGAGGAGCCGCCGCCGCGGCGCCCGAAAAAACGAAAGGAGAAATAGCGTATGGCGACGGACCTGACCGGGAGGTCATTTCTCTCGGTAGCCGATTTAACGCGCGACGAATTGACCGCGGTCCTCGACCTCGCCGACGAGCTGAAGCGCGAGCGCAAAGCGGGCAACCTGCGCGACAGCCACGCCGGCCAAACGCTCGCCCTCCTCTTCCAAAAACCGTCGCTGCGGACGCGGGTATCCTTCGACGTCGCGATGCGCGAGCTGGGCGGCTACGCCTTCTACCTCGGCCCCGACGAAGTGGGCGTCAACAAGCGCGAGGCCGTCTCCGACGTCGGCACGGTCCTCTCGCGCTACGTCCACGGCATAATGGCGCGCGTCTTCGGCCACGAGATCGTCGAGGAGCTCGCCGCGTACGCCGACGTCCCCGTCATAAACGGCCTCTCCGACCTGTACCATCCCTGCCAGGTCCTCGCCGACATAATGACGGTCCGCGAGCGGTTCGGCACGCTCGGGGGCCTGACGCTCGTCTACGTCGGCGACGGCAACAACGTCGCCAACTCGCTCATGCTGGGCGGCGCGGTCGTGGGCCTCAACGTCACGGTCGTCACGCCCGCCGGCTACGAGCCGCCGCCGGAAGTCGTCGCGAAAGCCCGGGGCCTGGCCGCGGCGTCCGGCGCCGTAATAGCGACGACCAACGACCTCTCGGCCGCCGCCGGCGCGGACGTGCTGTATGCCGACGTATGGGCCAGCATGGGCCAGGAAAGCGAGGCCGCGAAGCGAAAGAAAGATTTCGCCGGCTTTACGGTAGACGCGAAGATGCTCGCGGCCGCGGCGCCGGGCGCCATCGTCCTCCACTGCCTCCCCGCCCACTACGGCGAAGAGATTACGGAAGAGGTGGCGCGCGGGCCGCAGAGCGCCATCTGGGACGAGGCGGAGAATCGCCTCCACGCCCAAAAAGCGCTCCTATCATTACTCTTATGAAGAGGGTAATCGCAGCGTTGC
Source organism: bacterium (assembly GCA_035528975.1). Taxonomy (GTDB): domain Bacteria; phylum RBG-13-66-14; class B26-G2; order WVWN01; family WVWN01; genus WVWN01. The sequence continues at coordinate 1,002 of DATKXQ010000186.1, read as the reverse complement.
TTCTCGCGGCGGCCTTTCCGGCCGCCTTAAGCGCGGCGTCGCCCGAGAAACCGGAAAAAATCCCCCTCTATCTGTGGAGCGGCCAGGACCCCTACCGGACCGTCGAGGCCGCCGCGGACGAGGCGTACGAGCCGGGCGACCTCGTCGTCGTGGCGGGCGTCTGGCGGCCGGGCGGCCTGGCCGGCGGAGCCGTCCTCCACTACACCATCCGCGAGCCGGCCGTCGGCGAGAAGAACGCGTTAACCGAAGCGCCCGTCGACGTCCGCTACTTCTACGTGGACGTCCTGCCGCCCGATGCTCCGGCCGAGACCCCCGGCGGCTTCGCCCGGGCGCGCGGCCTCGTCGCCGACGACGACCTCTACGCCTACGCTTATATTCTGAGGCCGGAGACGATAGAGGCGCTGCCGCCGCCCGCGTGGAGCGAGGAGGCGGTGCGCGCGACCCTCTCGGCGCTCCGCAAAGAAATCCGGAAGATAAAACTCGAGCGCCTTACGGGCGAGGTTCACCACGAATACAATAAGGGTTATAAGATCGTCGCGGACGTCGCCGCCGCCGAAATCGAGCTCGAGGCGGTGGACTACGAGCGGGGGCTGGCCGTCGCCCGGGCACGCTTCGAGCGCCTCCCGCCCGCCGACAGCGACGTCCTCTTCCGCTATCTGGACGTATACGTCGTTACCGATTCGGAGACGGGAGAACCACGGTGGGCGGTGGCCTGCGTGGGCGGATTTTATTTAGAATAAGTTTACGGGAACAGCTATAAAAAAGCCGGCCCGCGAGCCGGCGTTTCAATTAATGTTCGTTACGCTATGGGACAGACGTTTTCGCCGGCGCCGGCGCCGGTTCCAATCCCGCACCTTCCCCGAACGACGCCTTAATTCGCCCCAGCGACGCCGGCCTTACGGCCGAGAAGTCGCTCCACATAACGTACCCCACGCTCGGGTCGTCCCAGTGGTCGTAGATCCGCGTGACGTTGACCTGCTGCCACGTCTTGCCCGCCATCTC
>DATKXQ010000185.1:0-2786 GCA_035528975.1 bacterium | reverse complement strand
GCGTTACCAGCCGGCTCCCTGCCGGGACTTTTACACGTAGTACCAACGTCTCGACGACCGTCAGCTGGTAGAACGTCTGCTCGCGCCCCTTCAGCAAATCCCCGGTCCGCCACTCGCGGCGGAAATAGGTGAAACCGGCGTCGGTGTCGAGGCTCAGCGTCGGGACTATCCTCTTTTGCCGGAATTTCGCGACGTCGTACGTGACGCCGCCGCCCACGTAGAACGTGGAACCGTAGTATACGGGGACGAGTTGTTCCCCCTGCTTGGTGATGAACGTCCAGTCGCCGGCCCTCACGTCGTCCAGGCCGCCCTGGATGAAAGGCGAAAGCGCCGCCGCGGAGGCGGCGAAAGAGAATATAAATAATACCGACGTAAGGTTTTTCACCGTCGAATCACCTCGCCTTTATCGTAACTTCGCCGCGGCCGATATGCAAATACTTTTCCCAAAAAAACCCGCCCCGAAGGGCGGGTTATCGGTTCAGGTGCGTTTAATCCACCACGACCATCTTCCGGGCGGCGACGTTCGCGCCGGCCTCCAGGCGGTAGACGTATACGCCGGGGGCGAGGTCATTCTGGAAGGGCACGTCGTGGCGGCCGGGGCCGTAGTAGCCCTCGGCCGCGGCGGCCACCCGGCGGCCCGCGGCGTCGTAAACTACCAGCCGCACGTCGGCGCCCTCCGCCAGCTCGAAGGTGAAGGTCGTGGCCCGGGCGACGGGGTTGGGCACGTTCTGGAAGAGGGCGAAGGCATGGGCTTTGGCCCCGGGCGGTACCGAGGCCGGGCCGTAGGTGCGGTTCGTCCCGGCGGGGGATACGAGCTCGAGCCAGTAGCGGTAGGCGACGGCGTTCTCGGCCGCGGCGTCGCGGTAGAGGAAGGGGGAGGAGCCGGCGATGAGCGAGGGATTGACGCGCTCGCGTTCGGCTCCGGCGGCGGCGCGGTAGAGGTTGTAGCCGGCTACGCCCTCGTCGCCGCTCGCGGCCCAGCGCACGTCCACGCCGGCGCGCGAGCGTTCGGCCATAAACGACGTCAGCTCGACGTCACTCAGCGGGTCGTAGCGGGCGAGTTTTAGGTCTTTGTTGTCGGAATCGTAGTACGCGATTACCGGATAGCCGCTGCTGATGGCGGAGGAGTGGGGTAGGCCCACGTACGCGCCGGTGGCGACGATTTCGTGGGTCCAGGAGCCACCCCTCTTGGTCATGATGCGGAGGTCCCACTTATCGAAGTTGAAGTACGAGATGAAGACGTCTTCGGCGGCGTTAACGCAAATTTGGGTAAAGGCCGGTAACCCCTCCGCGCCGGTTATGTTTTCTATATCCCAGCTTTCGCCGGAATTAGATACGGCATAGCTAAGGCCGGCGTTGTTGACTTTCGCGAAGCTGATGTGGATCTTGCCGTTGGGGCCTACGTAGGCATCGCAGTCGATGCCTCCCGCTATTTCGTCTATCGACCATTCCGTTTCGCCGCGGACCGCGTACCTTACGCTTAAGGTACTTTCGTTCCAATATACGATGTTAGGCTTGCCGGCGCCGTCCACGAAAAGGGTGTTGAAAGGGCCGCCGCCGCTCGAGACCACCGGCTCTGTTTGCCACGCTTCGGCTTCTCGGTACGCGTAATTCAACGCGGTGGACAAACCTACGGGTCGGGTGTACGAAATTCGGGGGGTGGTAGGCCAAGCGTCGATGCTAACGAACCGCCCAAGATTGGCCCCGTCGGCGACCTTTTCCGTAACCCATGCCGTCCCGGAAACGTGCGCGTACGTTAACTCGTTCGCCGTATTATCCTGGAAGACTACGTAGGGGTTGTCGAAAGCGTCGAGCGAGATCGCAGTTCTGCCCGTTACTTCGACGTCCGAAGCGACGGTACCGAGTTCCCAACTCGAGCCCGAGTAGCGGGCGTACATTACTTTGCCCTGCGTTTTATCGACGTAACTTACGTGAAGCCGGCCCCATCGGTCCACCGCGAGGCAACAACCCTCGCCTACGTCGCCCTCGGAGGCGACCGTCTCTACGGTCCAACCCCCCCAGGCGACCCCGGCCAAGGCTAACGCTACCGTTGTTCCCGTTAATATAAACGCCCGTTTCATAGTGGTCACGCCTCCTCGTATTCGGCTTAGATACTTTCCGTCACGCAACCTTATCACCAGGGAACTTCGTTGTCAACATATTTTCCCGTGTATGCGGCCGGTTCGCAAGGCGGCGTCCGCCGTTGACGCGCCGGCGGAGGGGGCAAAAAAAGCCCCCCGGCCGGTCAAGGAGGGAGGCGGATGTCGTTATTTTTATTTCAGACCGCCGGGGGGTGTAAGCCGGAGACCTTTATCTAAACATCGCTTTTACCTTGCCGAAGGACGCGGGCGAGACGCTCGTGTAGCCGACGTCGATCCGATACGCGTAGCGCGGCGTGCCGATATCGGTGACCCAGAGATATTCGCCGTCGTAGGTGCACCCGTACGTCAAGCCGCCGGGCGCTCGGAAGGAGGCGACTATCGACCCGTCGGTCGTGAGGCGGTAGACGTAATCCAGCGTGCTGTCCGGGCACCATAAATACCGGCCGTCCCAACCCAGGTCGCGGCCGTTGGTTATCGGCGACGCGGTGAACGTCCGGATAACGGAACCGGAGGAGTCGCATTGGCGGAAGACGTCGTCCGCGCCGAGCCACCATAAGTAGGTCCCGTCCCACGCGATGCCGTAGGGATTGGAGGCCGCGAACGACGATACCACGGACCCGGTAGTCTCGAAAAGGTATATCGTGTCGGTCGTCTGGCTGCCGCCCCAATAGCGACTCCGCCCCA
>DATKXQ010000184.1:0-3558 GCA_035528975.1 bacterium | reverse complement strand
GCTAATATATATTATAACTAATAATAGTGAAGAAGTCAAGTATAAAAGTCGTGCCCGGTCCGGCCGGAAAATGCCCAAAAACGGCGGCCTTTGCGGCCGTATTAAAAGCCGCCTTCTAGAGGCGGCTCGCGTAGTACGCATACTGCGTGCCGTTACCGGAACAGGGCTTTGACCCGGCCTAAAGACGCCGGCTCCACTGCCGTCTCCGTGACGCGTACCGTCCCCTTCATCGCCGGGTGGTAGGCACAGTGATAAGCGAACGAACCGGTGGTCGTAAACCTGAACTCGAAGGATCGGCCGTGGGCGGGGTCGCCCGAATCCCATTTACCGGTATCGGAAGTAGAGGTGTGGGTGACTTGACCGAGGTTCGTCCACTTGACGTTTTCTCCCTTCATTATTACTACCGCCGCGGGGACGAATTCGAAATCACGGATCTGGACTTCGGTCCCGCGGGCGCGGCCGCGGCAACGCCGAGACAAATCAAAATCCCTACGAGCGCTACTGTCTTCATTTCCTTAACTCCTTGGGATATATATTGCCTTTATAGTCATATATAGTCAACTATTATCCGACGGCCGTATGGGTCTCCGCGGCATTTTAGGTTGCGCACGTGCGCTATCCGTTTTATATTCGGGCCGTGGCGCCTTTCTCCATCACCGCGTGTGCGCCGGCGTTCAACGAGGCCGGCAACGTCGAACGCGTCATCCGCGCCCTCGACGAGACGCTGCGCGCCGCCGGCGTCGATTACGAGATAATCATCGTGGATGACGGCTCGCGCGACGGCACGGCCGACGTCCTCGGGCGCCTCGCCGCCGAGCTGGCGTCGCTGCGCGTCGTCGCCCATGCCGCGAACGAGGGTTACGGCAAGAGTCTCCGCGACGCCTTCGACGCCGCGACGAAGGACTACGTCTTCTACACGGACGGCGACGGCCAGTTCGACCTCGGCGAGATGCGGGCCTTCCTGCCGCTGCTCGACGGCGGCAACGCCGTCGTCGGCTACCGCGTCGGCCGGGCGGAGGGGGCGCTCCGGCGCTTCACCTCTTGGGGGTACAACCTGCTGGTGCGCGTCCTCTTCGGCCTGAAGCTCCGCGACATCGACTGCTCGTTCAAGTTCCTGCCGCGCCGGCAGCTCCAGGCCCTCGAGCTGAGCTCGGATAAATTCTTCATAGACACCGAGCTCATGGTGAAGCTCAAGCGCGCCGGCGTGCCGGCGGCGGAGCGGGGCGTGCGCCACCTGCCGCGCGAGCACGGCCGCTCGACGGTGTCGCCGGCCCACGTATTCACCACCCTCGGCGAGATTATCGGCCTGTTGCGGGAGTTCCGAAAAAAAGAAGCGGGCCCGGAAAAGGGCCCGCCGGAGAGTCAAGAAGCGGATTAAACCAAGAGGCCGGCTTCGCGTTGTGCGGCGCCTGCGTTGTCTTCCACCATCGCCAGGCGCCATCCGCGGCCGGCCTACATTATTGCGGAGGCACGTTCCAGCTCCGATAAATTGTCGACGTCGTAACCATGGTATTCATCTGTTAGGCGCGGCGCAAGCCGCGGGGGTTTAACGCTTGCCGCCGTTAATTACAATATAATTATAACACGTAAAAACCCTTTAGTCAAGGTGGCGGAGCTGCCGCGGCCCGTTTTCGCGGGTCGGGCCGGCGGCCGGCGGTAAGAAACGGCCGATTGACATTCGACCGCGGCGTTGTTATATTGTGCCGTCGGGAGTGCGACCGGCCCGAGCCGGCGCCCGCTCGATTTCCCGCGAGGAGGAGCGGCATGAACTTAAATAATTCAATTAGGGTTGGCGCGGCGTGTCTCTGGGCGTTCGCGGCCGGCGCCGGCGCCACCGGCCACCAGGTGTACGTAAACTACGGCAGCGGCGCGAACGCCATCCCGTGGTGGGCCCATCCGACGCTCTTGAGCATGCGGTGCCAGATGCTTTACGACTGTTCGTACATCGGCTACGCCGGGACCATCACCGAGTTTATGCTGGAGAAGACGGACGCGACGTCGTCGACCTTCACGAACGTCAAGTTCTACCTGTGCCACACGCCCCTTTCCCAACTCACGGCCAGTTTCCAGGGCAACTACGGCGGCAACACGCCCACGCTGGTGGCGAGTTTCGCGAGCTACAACGTCCCGGCGGTGGGCGGGCCGTACCCCATCCCCATGGCCGAGACCTTCGACTACAACAACGTGGACAACCTGCTGTTGGAGGTTAGCTGGGAGTCGTCCGACCTCACGAACGCGATGTGCCGCCTGAAGACCGGCTCCGTGGCCGGCCACCGGTGCTTCGCCTGGAACTACCAGGCGCCGACGGGGTCGGCGGACACCGTGGCCTACAACGCTTATATCGACTTCGATAAACACCCCGCCGTAGCGGCCGCGTCGTTCGGCCGCGTGAAGGCGTTATTCCGGTAAAGGTCGCTTCGCGAGGCGGCCGGGAGGTGACGACGTGAAGAGAATAGTTGCGTTTGGGATCGTCGGTTTTTTGGCCGCGGCCTCCGCGGGGGCCACGGGTCACAGTGTCTACGTCTTCATCGGCGGGACGGGCTCGGCGTACCCGTGGTACGCGCCCGACGGCGGCATACGCTGTCAGATGCTCTTCGACCGGGATAAGATCGATTACGCGGGGACGATTACGGAGTTCGAGCTCGAGAAGAACTTGCCGTCGGGGACGTACGGCAACGTCAAATTTTATCTGTGTCATACGCCGCTCTCGGCCCTGACGACGGACTTCGTCGCCAACTACGGCGGCAATACGCCCAAGATGGTGGCCAGCTTCTCGACGTACAAGCTGCCCGACGTCGGCGGCGTCTATCCCATCCCGATGGCGGAGACTTTCGACTACAACAACCGCGACAACCTGGTCCTCGAGGTCACGTGGGAGACGGGCGCGCGCCAGAAGGTACTCGTCCTCGCGGGTAGTCTAACGGCGCACCTGTGCGCCGCGTACGACCACCAGGCCACGACCGGAGAGGTCCATAACGAAGGCCACAACGCGCGCATCCATTTCGACGCGTACCCCGGCGTCGCGGCCGCCTCGTTCGGCCGCGTGAGGGCGCTGTTCCGTTAGCGGGGCCGCGTCCCGAACGCCCGCCCCAACGCGCCACCGAAGGGAAATCGTTGCCGAAATTAGCCGCGGTCTTCTTCGACCTCGACAATACGCTCTACGACCACCGCCGCGCCGCGCGCGAGGCGCTGGCGGAGATGCACCGCCGCTGCGGCGTAGGCCGGCTCGGCGTCGCCGTCGACGATTTCGTGCGCCTCTTCTTCGAGCTCAACCAGCGGATGTGGCTCAAGCTCGCCACCGGCGAGATCGACGTCCGGACGCTTCGCGCGCAGCGGTTCGCCGAGCTCTTCGACCGCCTGGGCGCGCCGCCGCCGGCCGATGCCGAGGCGCTGGGCCGCGAGTACCTCGACGTCTACCTCGGCCACAGCTACCCGTTGCCGGGCGCCGAGGAGGCGCTGGCGGTTTTGCGGCCCCTCCTGCCGCTGGGCCTGCTGACGAACGGCTTCGCCGACATCCAACGACCCAAGGTCGAGCGGCTCGGCTGGGACAAGTACTTC
>DATKXQ010000183.1:0-9361 GCA_035528975.1 bacterium | reverse complement strand
TACGTATTCTGCTTTAACGGGATAAACTTCTTTCTTATCTATTTCCGACAACAGGACTAATATTTTCCGATAAGTTTTGGCTCCGTTCCTGTCGAAAGCGCTAAATAAGTCGAAATTCGTGAAATGGTCTCTTTTATCTATTACGCCGTGCTCTTCGGCATACGTCCCGGGATAATAAATAACTCGGCTGTCGAACAAAACGGCCGTACCCATCGGTAACCTAAATCCACAAATAAAAGTCATGGCCTGGGTATTAACTATTTATCGGTTTGGAAATTTATTATGTGGCCGCGGCGAGTTTCTCCATCACCGACGTCGGGATGTCGAAGTTGGCGTAGACCGTCTGGACGTCGTCGTGGTCCTCCAGCGCCTCGAGCAATTTCATGAACTTCGCCGCGTTCTTGCCCTCCAGCGGGATGACGCTCTTCGGTACGAGCGAGACTTCGGCGGTGGCGAAGTTGATATCGGCGGCGGCGAGCGCGTCGGTGAGGTCGGCCAGGGCGTCGGGCGGGCAATATATTTCGAAGACGTCGTCGCTCTCGCGGATGTCCTCGGCGCCGGCGTCCAGCACGGCCTCCATTAGCTGCTCCTCGGTCGCGCGGTCCTTGTCGACGAGTATCATACCCTTGCGCTCGAACATCCACGTAACGGCGCCGAGCTCGGCCATGGAGGCACCGAGGCGGTCGAGGATGTGGCGTATCTCGGGCGTGGTACGGTTCTTATTGTCGGTCATGACGGCGACGCACATCGCCACGCCGCCCGGGCCGTAGGCCTCGTACGTGATCTCCTCGAGCTGGGCCCCCTCGCCTTCGCCGGTGCCGCGTTTGATGGCGCGGGCGATGTTGTCGGCCGGCATGTTGGCGGCCTTGGCCGCCTGTATCGCCACCCGCAGGCGCGTGTTGGCGCCGGGGTCGCCGCCGCCCGCCCGCGCGGCGACGATAATTTCGCGCGCCAGCCGCGAGAAGACCTTGCCGCGCCTCTGGTCCTCTTTTCCCTTCTTGCGCTTTATCGTGCTCCACTTGGAATGGCCCGACATGATTTAACCCTCCATATCTTACGCGGCCGCGGCGCCGCGGCGCGTTACGTTATCTTTTCCAAACCCCCGACGTAAGGGCGCAGGACCTCCGGGACCGTCACCGAGCCGTCGGCGTTTTGATAGTTTTCCATAATGGCGATAAGCGTCCGGCCTATAGCGAGGGCGGAGCCGTTGAGCGTGTGGACGAATTCGGGCTTCGCGCCCTTCTTGGGACGGAAGCGCGTGTTCATGCGGCGCGCCTGGAACGCTTCGTAGTTCGAACAGCTCGAGATCTCCCGGTAGTTCTCCTCCGACGGCATCCACACCTCGACGTCGACGCACTTGGCGGCGCCGAAGCCCAGGTCGCCGGTGCTCAGGACGGCTTCGCGGTAGGGGAGCTCGAGCAGCTCGAGGATATGCGCGGCGTCGGCGACGAGGCTCTCGAGTTCGTCGTAGGACGTATCCGGGGTTACGAGCTTCACGAGCTCCACCTTGAGGAACTGGTGGACGCGCATCATGCCGCGGGTGTCGCGGCCCGGCGCCCCGGCCTCCCGGCGGAAGCACGGCGTGAAGGCCGCGTATTTGAGCGGGAGGTCCTCCTCCGCCAGGATCTCGTCGCGGTGGAGGTTGGTCACGGGGACCTCGGCCGTCGGCACGAGCCACATGTCCTCGCCCTCGACCTTGTACATATCGTCGGCGAACTTCGGGAGCTGGCCGGTTCCCTCCATCGCCGCGCCGAGGACCATAAACGGGACCAGGACCTCGACGTAGCCGCGCTTGGCGGCCTCTTCCAACATCAAGTTTTGCAGGGCCCGCTCGAGGCGGGCGCCGACGCCTACCGTCATCGTGAAGCGGGCGCCGGCGACCTTGACGGCGCGCTCGGCGTCGACGAGGCCGAGGATTTCGCCTATCTCCCAGTGCGGCCGCGGCGGGAAGTCGAACGCGCGCGGCTCGCCCACTACCCGCCGGATTTCGTTGTGCGTCTCGTCCGGGCCGACGGGCACCGAGGGGTGCGGGACGTTCGGTAGGAAAAGTATCAATTCGCGGAGTTCTTCCTCGACCGCGGCCTGCCGCGCCGTCAGCTCTTTGACTTCGTCGCCGAGTTCCCTGGCCGCGGCGACGGCCGCCGCGGCGTCGCGGCCCTCGCGTTTCGCCGCGGCGATTTCCTCGTTGGCGCGGTTGTGCTCCGCGCGCTTGGCCTCGGCGTCGGCGATGGCGGCTCGCCGCCGGGAGGCGAGCTCGAGGAGTTTATCCAGCTCGAACTCGACGCCCCGGGCGACGAGCATCCGGCGAACGTCGTCCGCGTGTTCTTCGACGTACTTTAAATCCAGCACAAAGTATAGGCCGTTTTTACGAATCTATTGACAAAGGGGACGGGTTCAGTTAGATTACCGGCTAATGGCTCCGACCGAGAACGGACCTCATTACCGATGGAACTTCTTCTGCGCCGCCGCCAACGGCGTAGTTTTTCACGTATTCTTCGCGATATTCAACCCGGCCACCGTCATCCCGGTGTTTGTGGGGACCCTCACGGCCAACCCGATATGGGTAGCGCTCGCCGGCCAGCTCGACGCGATATGCTGGCCGCTGCCCCAGCTCTTCGCCGCCTCGCGCATCCTGCACCTGCGCCGCAAGCTCCCCTTCTACCGGGCGACGGCCGTCGCCCGCGTCGTCCTCGTCGTCGCGCTGGCGGCGTTGCCGTTCGTCGTGGCGTCCGGCGCGGGGCTGTTGGTGACTTTCCTCGTCGCCTACGGCGCGCTGCAGCTCGCGGGCGGCCTGGCCGGCCCGCCCTTCATGGACGTGGTCGGGAAGGCCGTCTCCTCGCGCGGCCGGGGCATCCTGTTTATGGTGCGCCGCTTCGGCGGCGGCGTCCTCGCCGTGCTGACCGGAGTGCTGTTGGTCGGCCCCGTCCTGCGCGCGTACCCCTTCCCCGTTTCGTACGGCCTGTTGTTCGTCGTCGGCGCCGCGTTCTCCGTGGCCGCGCTCCTCGTCATGTCGCTGAGCCGGGAGCGGGAGGGCGAAGCCCTCGCGGAGCGCCACTCTTTGGGGCAAACGGTACGGAGGGGCTTCGGCCTCCTGGCCGCGGACGTCAACTACCGCCGCTTCGTAACGTCGCGCGTATTCATCTGCCTGAGCCGTCTGGGCGTGCCTTTCTACATCGGCCTGGCGATGGGGAAGCTCGAGTTGACGGCGGCCGCGGCCGGCCCTTTCCTCACCGCGCTGATGGCCGGCACCGTCACCTCGAACCTGCTCTGGGGCTATCTCTCCAGTCGCCGCGGCAACCGGCTGCTCGTGCGGGGCGGCGCGCTCGTCACGATTCTGCCGCCGCTGCTGTATTTCCTCTCGGCGCGGGCGGAGTGGGGCGGCATTTACCTGTTTTACGCGCTGTTCTTTCTCGTCGGGTTCGGCTGGTCCGGCGCCGAGTTCGGCAGCATCAACTACCTCATCGACATCTCTCCGCCGGAGCTCGGGCCCGTATACGTCGGCTTCGGCAATACCATCACCGGCCTGGCGATGCTCGCGGCCGTGGGCGGCGGCTTCGTCTTGAAATACGCCGGCTACGACGTTCTCTTCGCCCTGGCCGTGTTCTTCGCCGCGCTCTCGCTCTGGTTCACGCGCCGCCTCGCCGAGCCGCGCGACGCCGGCGCTACGCCCTCCCTCGTCGTCGGCGCGCGCGCGGGTTAGTTACGCCGCGCGCCCCAGCGCCAACCCGACCGCCAACAATATCCCGGTGGCGAAGTGAACGACGATCGTCAGGCCGTTGGCCGGCAGCAGCTTGTACGGCTCGCGGTAGTGGCGCATCAGGACCATCGTCGCCTTGGCGCCGAGAGGCGCCGTCGCCAGCGCCAGCAGCGTCCACGTCGGCAGGCCGCCGATCGCGGCGAAGGTTATCAGCGAGCCGTACGTTAGAAACAATAACGCGAAGTATCCGTACCGGGCGCGTTCCGGCCCCAACAGGACCACGAGCGTCTTCTTGTTTACTTGCCGGTCGGCCTCGTAGTCCGGAAACTCGTTTATATATAGTACCGCGGCGATCAACAGCCCGAGCGGCACCGACGCCATGAGCGCGACGGGCGAGAGGCGCCCCGCCTGGACGTAGTGCGCGCCCAGGACCGCGAGCGGGCCGAAGTTGAGGCCGACGACGAACTCGCCGACGCCGCGGTAGCCTATAGCGACCGGGATAGCGGTGTAGAGGAAGCCGCAGGCCACGCCCGCCAGCCCCAGCCACAGGACGACGTTGCCCGGCGTCACGCGCCAGAGGTAAAGGCCGCAGACGATGCCCACCGCGAAGCAGGCCAGCGAGTATGTTAAAATCGCCCGCGGCGATATCGCGCCCTGCTGGATGACGCGCGAGCCGCCCGAGAACGGCGTCGGCGTCAGGTTCACCCAGTCGTTGCGGGAGCGGTGGTCGAAGTAGTCGTTGGCGAGGTTGGTGCCGCCGTGGATGGCGACGAGGCCGACGAGGGCTACCACCGCCCGCCACCAGTTGACGGCGTACCCCTCGTAGAAGGCGACGGCGACGCCGAGGACGGCGGGGGCTATGGCGGCCGTGAAGAACGGCGCCCGAATCGCTATAAGCCACTTCTTCATAGGACTGGTCGCTTTTTTTAAATCGCGAGGGGGGACGGGTGCGTGAGGATTTTAAGTTAAAACGGAAAACCAGGCAAGGGAAATCAGGCCGCGGCGCCCCGGCGAGGCCCGGATTATCCACGGCTTATCCCCGCCGCATCCACACCCTGCTCACCGGCTATTGACATATAACCGGGGGAGTATTATATTTGCAAGCCATTTTGACGCGGCGACTTTTTTTTATGCAACCCATGAAGGATTTTTCGCGTAAAATTGGCGGCCTCGGGCCGGCGATTATTTTCCTGGCGGCGCTCGCGTACCGCGTGGCTTATTTCCTAACCGTACGCGACGACCCGCTGATGACTTACGTCGACGCGATACCGGACGCCTCGCTCTACCACAACTGGGCGGTGAAGCTCATCGGCGGCGCCGGCGTGGAGGGCGCCTATTACATAGGACCCGCGTACGCGTTCTTCCTCGCGCTCGTATACAAGGTATTCGGCGCCCACCTGTACGCGGTCATCTTCGTCCAGCTCGTGCTGGGGGCGCTGACGGCGGCGTTGGTTTACTCGTTGGCGCGGCGGTTGTACGGGTCGTCGGCCGGCGCCGTGGCGGGCGTCATTTGGGTCGTTTACTTGCCGGCGGCCTTCTTCGACACGCAAATCCTGCCGGCGTCGTTGACGCTGTTCCTCGTCGCGGCGTCGCTTTTATTGCTGGCGGTCGCGCTCGACGGCGGCCGTCGGTGGCCCTGGGCCGCGGCGGGAGCGGGTTTGAGTTTCGGGGTCGCGGCGTTGGCCCGGCCCAATCTGTTGCTATTCGTCGCGGCGCTGGCGCTGTGGCCGCTGGTGCGGCGGCGGGCTCCGCGGCGCGCGGTCGCGGCCTTCGTTATCCCCGTAATCCTCGTCGTGGGCGCGGTGACGCTGCGGAACAAAATCGTCGCCGACGAGTGGGTCGTTATTTCGTCGCAGGGCGGCGTCAATTTCTTCATCGGCAACAACCGCGAGGCGCCGGGCTCGTTCGCGGCTCCCCCCGGGACCATCGGCCGGCCGGAGGCGCTGAACGAGACGCAGACGCGGGCGCAGGCGGAAGCCGCGGTGGGCCGGCCGCTGTCGCCGTCGGAGGTGTCGCGGTGGTGGTTCAAGCGCGGCCTGCGGTACCTGGCGCGCAACGCGGGCGACGCCGCGCGTCTCTACGGCCGCAAGGTTTCGCTGTTGACCAACAGCTACGAGGTGACGTTGAACGCGGACTTCAACTTCCGCGGCAACTTCTCGCCGTTCCACCGCGTCCCGGTCCCCTATTTCGGTTTCATATTCGCCTTCGGGACGTTGGGCCTGGCGCTGGGTTGGCGGGGCGAGCCGGCGGGGCGCCGGGCCCTGGCGCTGTTCGTGCTCGCGACGGCGCTGTCGGTGATAATCTTCTTCGTCGTCGATTGGTACCGGCTGCCGCTGGCGCCGGCGCTGGCCGTCGCGGCGGGGCACGGCGTCACGCGTCTGGGGGGCGACGTACGCGCGAGGCGGTGGCCGGCGGCGGCCCTGGCTGCCGCCGCCGCGGCGCTGCTGTTGACGTTCTCCTGGCTCCCGGGCGTGGGCTGCGACCGCGACGCCATCGCCACCCAGGCGTACTTCAACTACGGGACTTATTATATGGTGCAGGGCGACCTCGACCGCGCGGCCGAGAATTTCCACAAAGCCCTGACCTATAAAGAGGACAACGCCTACGCCCTCGGCTACCTCGGCCTGGTGTACGAGCGGCGCGGCCGCGACGACCTGGCGGGTTACTACTACCTCAAGTCGCTCGACATCGATTCCGGCGACGCCGAGACCAACTACTTCCTGGGGGCGAACCTGGCGCGGCGCGGGAAGTACGACGTCGCGATACCGCTGCTGGAGACCGCGGTCGCGAGTTTCCCCGGTTACGTGGACGCCTGGCGAATGCTCGCGGAATGTCATATCAAAAGGTCCGACTACGGCGCCGCGGCCGAGGCGTACGGGCGCCTGTTGGCCCTGGCGCCGGGCGACGCGAACGCGTTGGCGCGCTACGCCGGCGTTTTGATGGAGACGGGCGATTTCGAAAGCGGCGTGGCCGCGGCGCGTCTGGCCCTCGCGGCCGACCCGGGCGTCGCGGGCGCCCACTTGTTGTTGGGGCAATATTACCTCGGCCGGGGCGACGTGGCCGCGGCGACGCGCGAGCTGGAGGCCGAGCGGGCGACGTCGCCGCGCTCGCGCCGGGTTTACGCGTTACTGGCGGAGGGCTATGAGGCCGGCGGCGAAAGCGAGGCCGCGGAAGCGGCGCGGGCGCGTTATCTCGAGCTCGGCGGCGCGCCGGGCGGCTCCGAGCGGGGGAACTAATCGCGATTTGAAAAGCATAACGTATTGAGTTATAATTCTCGTCCGCTATGGTAAAAAAACGGACCGATTCGAAAAAGGCCGACCGTCCGGCCCCGGCTTCCTCCCGCGCCGCGATACTGGTCGTCGACGACCACCGTGCCGCGGCGGAGGGCCTGGCGGAGTTGCTGCGGGCCGACGGCTACGAGACGTACGTGGCCTTCGACGTCGTGAGCGGCCTGGCGATACTGGAAGACGAGGCCGTGGACGTCGTCATCGCCGATTTGGTAATACCCGGGATGGACGGCCTCGATTTCCTGATGGCGGTCCGCGAGCGATGGCCCGCGCTTCCCTTCGTCATCCTCACGGGTTACGGGACCATAGAGAGCGCGGTCGAGGCCACGCGGCGCGGCGCGTACGAGTACCTGACGAAGCCCATAGACCCGGAGCGGTTGGCTCGCGTCGTCGAAAAAGCGCTCGAGCGGAGGAAGCTCGAGCTCGAGAACATCGACCTTCGGACGCGGCTTTACGAGAAGCACTCCTTCGACCGCCTCATCGGCCGCTCGAAGCCGATGCAGGAGATATACGACCTCGTCGCGCGCATCGCGCCCACCAACGCGACGGTGCTGATATACGGCGAGAGCGGAACGGGCAAGGAGCTCATCGCCGACTCCATACACTACAATAGCCGGCGGCGGGATAAATCGTTGGTGAAGCTCAACTGCGCCGCGCTGGCCGAAGGGGTGCTGGAGTCCGAGCTCTTCGGCCACGAGAAGGGGGCGTTCACCGGCGCGGTGCGGCGCCACCGCGGCCGGTTCGAGCAGGCCGACGGCGGCACCCTCTTCCTGGACGAGGTCTCGCAGATCCCGCCGGCCACCCAGGTGACGCTGCTCCGCGTGCTCGAGGACGGCGTGTTCCGGCGCGTCGGCGGCGGCGAGGACATGCGCGCCGACGTCCGCGTCATCGCCGCGACGAACGTCGGGCTCGAGGGCGCGGTCGCGGCGGGGAAATTCCGCGAGGACCTGTATTATCGGCTGAAAGTCGTGACCATCGACGTGCCGCTGCTGCGCGAACGGGCCGAGGACATACCGCTCCTCGTCAACGCCTTCATCCGGGAGTTCAACGAGAAGAACCACCTCGACATCGAGGGCGTCGACGACGACGTTATCTGGCTCTTCCGCGCGTACGGCTGGCCCGGCAACGTCCGCGAGCTCCGCAACGTCGTCGAGAGCATGGCCGTGATGGCGCGCACGAACCGCCTGACGCGCGAAGATATACCGCCGAACGTGCGCCGCTCCGTGGAGGAGGTCAAGGCGGACGGCGTGCGCGTCGGCATGAAGCTGGCCGACGCCGAGCGGTACTTGATAGAGGCCACGCTCAAGGAGCTGGGCGGAAACCGGACCCGCGCCGCGAAGGTCCTCGGCATCGGCCTCCGGACGCTCCAACGCAAGCTCAAATCGTACGGGGTAAACTGACCATGGCGCGCGCGACCATCGTAGACGGGAAGAAGATCGCCGCGGACGTCAAGGGTAAGCTGGCGGCCGCGGTGAGCGAGGCCGGCGTAACGCCGTCGCTCGCGGTGGTCCTGGCGCGCGGGGACGCCGGCGCCGCTTCGTATACCAGGGCCCTCGCCCGCGCGGGGGAAGGCGTCGGCGTGCGCGTCGTCGTCTACGAGCTGGAACCGGAACCCGAGGAAGCCGCGCGGGTAATCGCCGAGGCGAACGGCGACCCGGCGGTCGACGGCATAATACTCCAAAAGCCGTTCGCCGGAAGAGAGACGGACGCGGAACTCGCCGAAATCATCTCGGTCGACAAGGACGTGGACGGTCAGACGAGCGCGTCGCTGGGGTTGGTGTGGGCCGGGAGGCCGTCGTTCGTCCCCTCGACCGCGGCCGCGGCGGTGCACATCCTGGAAGTCCACGGCGTGGATTTCGTAGGCGCGGAGGCGACGGTGGTGGGCCGGTCGCCGGTGGTGGGGAAGCCCGTGGCCGCGCTTCTCGTCGCCCGCCACGCCACCGTTACGATCTGCCACACGCGCACGAGGGGCCTCGCCGCCGCCTGCCGGCGGGCCGACGTCCTGGTCGCGGCCGCCGGCTCGGCCGGCCTGATTTCGGGGGATATGGTCAAGCCGGGCG
Organism: bacterium; assembly: GCA_035528975.1. Taxonomy (GTDB): domain Bacteria; phylum RBG-13-66-14; class B26-G2; order WVWN01; family WVWN01; genus WVWN01. The sequence continues at coordinate 317 of DATKXQ010000183.1, read as the reverse complement.
CCGCGGTGATAGACTGCGGCTACAACTTCACGGCCGACGGCGAGGTCGTGGGCGACGTCGCGTTCGAGGAGGCGGCGGAAGTGGCCTCCCTCATAAACCCGGCCCAGGGCGGCGTGGGGCCGGTAACGACGGCGCTGCTACTCGCCAACGTCGCCCGGGCCGCGGGGGTGGCCGCATCGCTATGAACGACGAGCGCGAGCTGCCGTTGTTCGTGGAGCCCGAGCGCCGCGGCGTATACACCGTAAGCGAGCTCACCGACGAGGTGCGGGCGGCGCTGGAGGGGGCGTTCGACGACGAGCTGGCGGTCCGCGGCGAGA
>DATKXQ010000182.1:0-11858 GCA_035528975.1 bacterium | reverse complement strand
CGTTAAATATAACATATTTACGGCCGGGCGAAAACGTTTTGGGGTGGCGCGGGGCCGGCGCCGGCGCGCCGCGGTTATTCATTTAAACCTTTGGCGCGGTATCGTACACTAACGGGTACGACGCCGCCGCCTACCCCGTGGGCGGCGCGAGCGACGGCATCGGTTTGACGCCTCGCCTCGTTTATGTTATCATACTGACCGGCAAGCAGGTAAGACGTCATAATCTTTTCATAACCACGCAGGAGGACCGAATATGAGATGGGTACTCGTGTGCGGTATCGCGCTCGCGCTGGCCGTATCGGCGTTCGCGGGCGAGAATACCGGCAAGATAGTAACGGCGAAGTTCTCGGGCCCCGGCGACGGCAAGCCCTTCGAGGCCATCGTCAACGACGGCGCCGGCAACGTGCTTATGGACGTCAAGTGCTCGGAAGTCGAGAGGGGCAAGAAAGACGTCAAGGTCTACTGGCTCGACCCGGAACACATGCCCGACGCCGAGGCGTCCTTCTACTTCACCTGGGGCCACACGGTCAAGGAACTCAACGTCGAAAATAACTGCGTCGGCATCGTCCAGCTGCGGAACTTCTACCCCGAGGGCAAGGCGACCATCACGATGCGGATAGTCTTCGTGGGCCACGTCGCCAACCGCTTAAAGTACGGGACCATCAAGCCGGAGTACTTCATCCCGGTCGCGAACACGCCCGGGCGATGGGGCTCGGCCGTGAACGCCAAAGGCCTGGAGGGCAAACGGGAAGAGGGCATCGACACGCCCAAGTACCTCGACCTCACGGAGTACGGCGCCGAAGTGAACGCGGGCGCCGAGAAATACGAGGCCACGTTCACGTGGACCTACGACCCGATTACCGGCTTAGCCGTTATAGACGGCCAACTCGACATCGGCCTGATCCAATACCAGAAATAGGCTTTCGCGCCGACTATAAAAAGGGGCCGGCACGGCCCCTTTTTAGGGTTGACAAGGTCTCCCAAATTTATTATATTTCATCGCCGGGGCAAACGGTGCGGCACCCAACAACGACCGGACCACCTTAGGGAGGAAGGTCCGCCGTGGAGGGCATAAACCCTCAGGATAGACTAAAGGAACTACGCACTCAAGCGTACCTCGACTTCGGGAAGGAATTTCTTCGTTCGGGGCGGTACAAGCAAGCCCTCACCGCCTTCGACGAGGCCGTCAAAGTCGACCCGGAGTTAGTTCGCGCGCGCATGGGAAGGAGCCTGGCGCTCACCCGCCTCGGCCGCTACGGCGAGGCGCTCGCCGCGGCGAACGAAATCCTCGAGTTCGATCCCAACAGCCCCCACGCCTACAATGCCCAGGGCGTTTGCTATCAAGCCATGGGCCTCAACGTGGAAGCCCGGGCCGCTTTCGAGAAATCGATACGCTACGGCCCCGACATCCACGGAAACCTCTACAACTTCGCGTGCTTCTGGGCGTCCCTCCGGAACGCCGAGCAGTGCCGCGAATATCTGGCGCGCGCCCTGAAGCTCGAGCCGAAACTGAACGTCCTCGCCGCCACCGACGTCGACCTGAAACACTACCGCAACGAGCCGTGGTTCCAGGAACTGGTCGAATTTAAATAGCCGCCCGCAATCGCCGCGCGGGAGCGGGCCGGCGGAACCTTCGCCGGGGGCCCGCACCCGAAGTCGTCGGGCGAGCTTCCGCGTCACCACGAACGTACGAGGTGTCACCGGAAACGACCGTAGGGGGGTAGGCCGCATGACCGTAAGTCAACGCATATCCGAAGAGGAACTCCGCGCAACCCGCATCAACACCCAACTCGCGTTCGCCCGGGAATTTTCGCGGGCCGGCCTGTACGAACAAGCCCTCGAGGCGTTCAATAGAGCGATAGAATTGGACCCGGCCGAAGCGCGGGCGCTGGCGGGCAAGAGCCTGGCGCTTACGCGCCTCGGCCGCTACGGCGAAGCCCTCTCCGCGGCCGAGGAGATCTTCCTCCACGAAGTAAACAGCCCCCGCGCCTACGCCGCCCGCGGCGTGTGCTACCAGGCCATGGGGTTCCCCTACGAAGCGCGTGAAGCCTTCGAGCAATCCATCTTCTTCGGCCCCGACGTAGCCGAGACGAATTACGACTTCGCCCGCTACTGGGCGACGCGGCGCGAGCCGGAGAAGTGCCGCGAGCGCCTCGCGTACGCCCTGGCCCTCGAGCCGGAGTTGGCCGTCGTCGCCGCGACCGTCGACGACCTCAAACCGTACCGCACCCGAAAATGGTTCCTGGAGCTCGTCTCCGCGAGCAAGTAGAAACGCCCCGCGCGGGCGACCCTTAAGTTAGAAAAGGCGGGAAGGGCCCTTGCCTTCGGCGTGACCCGACTTGCAACGGAAAAAGGTTGACTAAAGCCGTTATATATGTTAATGTTAATAGCAACTAAAACCATTCCCGGGCGTTAACGGCACCGACTGCTAACCGCCCGGATATGAAACGTCCGCTCCTTTTCAAAGCTCCGGCCAACGGGACACCGTCAGCCCCTCATCTTTTTGCTCTTTCCCTATCCTCACACCCGCGGCTCCCCACGGCCTCCGGAGGCGCCGCGACGGCAAGGAAAGGCCACCTTAATGCAAGGAAAAGTGAAAATTGAGCCGAATGAACTCCACCAAATCCGCGTCAACACCCATCTCACGTACGGCAAAGAGTTTTTACGCGCGGGGCGCTATCAACAAGCGCTCGAGACGTTCGACAAAGCGCTCGAAGTAAAACCCTACGAATCGCGGGCCTGGCTGGGTCGCAGCCTGGCCCTGACGCGGCTGGGGCGGTATAACGAGGCCATGGCCGCGGCGAACGAGATATTCGACTTCGAGCCCGACAGCCCCTACGGGTACAACGCCCAGGCGGTTTGCTATCAGGCCATGGGCCTTATACCCGAAGCCCAAGAGGCCTTCGAAAAATCCGTGGAATTCGGCCCGGAGAACGCCGGAAACCATTACAACTTCGCGTGCTTTTGGGCCTCGCGCGGCGAACCGGAGCGGTCCCGCGAATACCTCGCGCGCGCCCTGCGCCTCGAGCCCAAGTTGAACGTCATCGCCGCGACCGACATCGACTTCAAGAATTACCGCACGGAGGATTGGTTTCTCGAGTTGGTATCCTTCAAGTGATCGGCGGCCGGAACGGCGTCGGATTCCGGCGCCGTTCCGGCCGCGGCGCGGCCTAACCGCCGGAAGGGGCCCCAGGCCCCTTTTTTAAGTGGGCGAACGTCTCGTGCGCCGACGAACGCGCGCGCCGGCCGCGGCCCCCGGCGGGCCCGGGGCCGCGGCGATTCGATCTTGAATTATCGCGGCGCAGGGACGCGTTTTTCGTTGACAAGCATATGCTTCCGGGTTAATATCCCACCGTAGGAGCATATGAAACCTACCCTCGACGAGCGCATAAAAAGGGACTTCGTCAAATACGTCGGCGTGCCGATGGAGCCCGGCGAAATCGTTATCGGCGCCAAGGAAGACGGCACGCGGATAACGCGGCCTTTCGACCTCGTCTCCGCGGACGGAACCATCGTCGCTTCCATCCAGAGTTCTTGCCTCCACCTCAAGTCGCGCCCGGGTCAGAAAGCCTACGGCAGCCTGTACCGCGTTATGGGCGCCATCCTCTACCTCCACCTCTGTACGAAAACCAAATACCGTTACCTCGTAATAAGCGACCGCGATATGTACGAAGAGATCACCTCGGAGTTCGTCACGATTTTCAAAGACATCACCATCCTCTTTTACGACGACATCAAGAAAACAACGTAACCGCCTCCCCCCCGCGCCGGCCCCGAGCCGAGCGGTAGGCGCGGCTTTACATCCTCCCCTATTATTTTTTTGTGTGCGAGGTCTATCGTATGCCCGAAATAATCTACCTCGACAACGCCGCGACGACCTTCCCCAAGCCGGACGTCATGCACCGGGCCATGCACGACTTCTACCGGGACTACGGCGTCAACCCCGGCCGTACCGGCTGCGACCTGGCCGTCCACGCCGAACAGATGGTCCACGGTACGCGGAAGAAATTTTCCGCGTTTTTCAACGCCGCCCTCGTCGAGGCCGGGAAGGAAAAAGACCCCAACCGCCTCGTCTTCACGTTGAACGCCACGATGGCCCTCAACCTCATCGTCAACGGCACGGTAGGCCCCGGCGACCACGTCGTCACGACGATGCTCGAGCACAACTCGGTGATACGCCCCGTAAACCACAAGGTCAAGGAGGGGGCCGAGGCCACGTACGTCGTGCCGGACGGCGAGGGGTACGTGGACCCGGAGGACGTCCGCCGGGCCATCAAGAAGAATACGACCCTCGTAATAGTCAACCACGCCTCGAACGTGACCGGCGTGGTGCAGGACCTCGAGGCCATCGGCGCGGTCTGCGCGGAGGAAGGCGTGCCGTTCGCGGTGGACACGGCCCAGAGCTCCGGCGTGCTCCCCCTCGACATGGCGGAGTGCCGAATAAGCTTCCTCGCTTTCACCGGCCACAAAGGTCTCTTCGGCCCCACCGGGACCGGCGGCGTCTGCGTAGCCGACGACGCCGAGATACGGGGCACGATCTACGGCGGGACCGGCGTGCGGAGCGCGCACCCCTACCATCTGGAAGAGTACCCCTACCGGCTCGAGGCGGGCACGCTGAACCTCGCCGGGATAGCGGGCCTGTCCGCGGGCCTGGACTGGGTGCTGGACCGGGGCCTGGCGGAGGTCCATTCCCGCGAGATGGGGTTGCTGGCAAAGCTGCAGGACGGCCTGTCCGAAATTAAAGGCGTTAAAATCTGGGGAACGAAGAGTCTAAAGCGGCGCGTGGCCACGCTCTCGGCGACCGTCGCCAACTACGACGCGGCCGACGTCGGGACCATACTCGACGTGGAGTACGGCATCCTGACGCGCACCGGCCTCCACTGCGCGCCGTTGATTCACGAGCACCACGGTTCGACTCCCCGCGGAACGGTCCGCTTCTCGCTCGGGCCGTTCAACGCCGAAGAACACGTCGAGGCCGCCGTCAAGGCCGTAACCGAAATCGCGGCCGACCGCCCCGCGTGAGGTTGACGCGGGCCGCGGGACTTTCCTAGAGGAGAAAAAAGATGCAAGTCGGCGACGCCACCGTCGAATTCGATAAAGACGGTTTCATGCTCGAGCCCGAGCGGTGGGACGACGCGGTCGCGAGCGCGATCGCGCACGAAGAGGGCATCGCGGAGATGTCCGAAGACCACTGGAAGATAGTCAACTTCATCCGGGAGTATTGGAAGGAAAACGACCTCGCGCCGCCGGTGCGCCTCATGTGCACCGAGGTGGGCGTGAGCGTACGCCAGATCTACCGCCTGTTCACCTCCGGCCCGGCGCGGGGAGCCTGCCGCGTCGCCGGCCTCCCCAAACCCGACGGCTGCGTGTAGCGGCCGGACGTCACGCCGGGACAATATGTTCGTGACCGAACGCATCGTCGCCGCGGCGAGCATGGCGTGGGCCGCGGCCTTACTGCTGGCGCAGCTCCTGCTCGCGTGGGGCGGCGGCCGCCGCGACTATAGCGCGCGAGCGGGCAGCCCGCTCAAAGGCGTGTGGTACAACTTCAGCGCCGCGATGACGCCGGCGCACAAAGAGACGATCCGCCACCACCCGTTCAAATTCGCCGTCGGCGTCGTCCTGCACGTCGGCGTCGGCGTCGCGTGGCTCGAGGTCCTAATCCTCCTGTTGTGGCCGCGGAACCCGCTCGGCCTTTCGCTCGTTGCGGCCTCGGTATCGGCCCTCTCGCTCCCGGCGGGGCTATATCTTTTGGCGCGGCGGGCCGTTTCGAAGAACCTGCGCGCCATGAGCTGCCCCGACGATTACCTGTCGGCGCTGGTCACGTGCGGTCTGGTCGCGGCCGCCGCCCTCTACGGGTTCGGGATAATCGCCGCGTCGCCTTTTTTGATCGTCGCGGCCGTAACGTTCTTCTACCTCCCGCTCGGGAAGCTCCGGCACGTGCTCTTCTGCCCCGTCTCGCGGGTGGACCTGGGCCGGCGCCTCGGCTACCGCGGGACGTACCCGGCGCCCCGCGCCCCCGAGTAGTCCCGCGATGTCCGAAAAAGAAAAGAACGAAAACCCGGCGGCGGTTACGGACCCGGCCCAAGTAGCGCGGACGGCGCGCGAGGCGCTTCGCCTCGCCGCCCGGGGGTTGGCCGCTTACCACTTCGACGCCTGCGTCAGGTGCGGCCTGTGCGGCGAGAGCTGCCACATATACAAAACGGACCCCGTGCCCGAGAACCTGCCGGGGGCCAAGGCCGCCCGGGTCGCGAGCTTCTTCCGCCGCTACCACACCATACTGGGAAGGGTAGCGCCGTTTCTGGTCGGCGCCCGGAACCTGACGCCCGAAGCGCTCGACGCACTTATCGAGGTCGTCTACGGTCGATGCACCGCCTGCGGCCGCTGCGGCCTGAACTGCTCCGTCGGCGTCGACGTGGGCGCTATAATGCGCGCGGGCCGCAACGTCCTGGCCGCCGCGGGCAAGGTCCCGCCTAACCTCCAGGCCGTCGTGGATAACCAGCTCGAGACCGGCAACCAGATGGCGATTACCCCCGACGAGCTCCGCGAGACCGCGGCCTGGATTTCGGAAGACCTCCGCCTCGAGATGAACGACGGCGCCGTGAAGGTCCACGTCGACGAGCCGGGAAAACGCGTCGTCTACCTCGTCAATCCGCGCGAGGTGAAGTTCTTCCCGCTCTCCCTCATGGCCGCGGCCGGCGTCTTCCACGCCGCCGGCGAGAGCTGGACCATCTCGAGCCGATTCTACGACGTTACCAATTACGGCCTGTTCTCCGGCGACGACCCCGCCGCGGCGGCGATAACCAGGCAGGCGATAGAAGAGGCGGAGCGCCTCGGCGCCGAGGAGATAATCCTCTCGGAGTGCGGCCACGGTTTCCGCTCGTTCCGCTGGGAGGGCCCCAACTGGCTGGGCCGAAGGTACGCGCTGCCGATGCGCAGCGTGCTTGAGCTTCTGCTGGAATATTTAAAAGAAAGCCGGATCCGGGTCGACCCCGCCAAGAACCCGGCTCGCGTGACGCTCCACGACCCCTGCAACCTGGTGCGCTGGGGCGGCGTCGTCGAGCCCCAGCGGGAAATCCTGCGCCGAGTGACGAGCGACTTCGTCGAGATGGTCCCGAACCGCGAGCAGAACTTCTGCTGCGGCGGCGGCGGCGGGATGCTCTCGATGAGCGAGTACGGCGACCGCCGCGTGGCCTCGGGCGAGGTCAAGGCCGAGCAGATCCGGGCCACCGGCGCCAAAATAGTGGCCTCCCCCTGCCACAACTGCGCCGACCAGCTCCTCGAGCTTAATAAAAAATACAAGCTCGGCGTGGAGATAAAGGCGGTCGTCGAGCTGGTGTACGAGGCGCTGGTTTTAAAATAGATAATCCGCGGCCGACCTTCAGCGATACTCCAACCTAGAAACGTTTGTAGAAACCAACCGCGGTCCGCTCCCCGGCGCTTTTTCTGTTGCCTGGTTAAAGGCGGAGGGGTATAATAACGAAAGCGGAGCCAATACTATGGGTACTAAAGGAAAAAACGTAATCGAGATACCGACGGAGATTTGGGCCAGCGCCACGTCGTTGGAAGATATCGAGAACTGGCTTATCGCCAACGACCCGGAATCGATAGCCGCTTTAACCGAAGCCCGCGGCCAGCATCTTAGCGGGGAATTGGTAAGCCTGGACGAAATAAAAGCACGCCTTGCCCGACGCGCCGCTAAAAATTGAATTCACGCCGCGCGCCGCCGACGACGTGGAACGCCTCGACCCCGTGGTTGCGAATAGGATAATCAACAAACTAGTTTGGTTATCCGAACACCCGGAGACGAAGGTCGAGAGGCTCGTAGGTATGCCCGCCCGTTTAGACGGCCTTTTGAAATACCGCGTGGGCGTATATCGGGTTTTATTCTGGTTGGACGATAAAGCGCTAGTGATTTACCGCGTAGGCCATCGGTCGGAAATATACAAAGATATCAAGTAATAAAACTTTCGGTCGCACGGCGCCGGAGTAATGACGAAACCGAATACGGTGTAGAATAAAAACGGCGGCCTCGGGCCGCCTTTTCTCTTACCGGACGATGGAGGGAGACGCTAAATCTCCTTCTCGTAAATCCGGTATCTCTTATAAGGCCGGCCGCCCAACATGGCCGCGGCGCCCTTGGTCATTTCGTTCTCCTCCAGCACCCACGAGAACTCGGCCTCGGTGTACCCCAGCTCGAGCGCGGCGCGGTTGTTGGAAGCTATGAGCACCGCGTCCAGACCTCTCTTGCGGTATTCCGGGCAAATCCCGAAGAGCATAACGCGGCAACTTTTTATCTTCCGTCTCCCCGCCAGGAACTTCAAAAGGCTCACCGGCCCCCTACTCCCGCCCATCCGGGCGAGGACCTCGTTGTAGTTCGGGACCGTGACGATGAAGCCGGCCGGGTCGCCGTCGACGAAGGCGATGGGGACGAGCGTCGGGACCACGAGGGGTTTGAGCCGCTTGGCCGTGCTCTCGAACTCCTCCCGCGTCGGCGGGACGAAGCCCCAGTTGGCCTCCCAGGCGCGGTTGTAGATCTTGCGGACCAGTTGGAGTTCGGCCGCGAAGTCGCGCAGGTTGACGTAGCGGACGACCAACCCGGGGTTGCGTTCCCGGACCCGCGCCGCCACGCGTTCCAGGCGCTCCAGCCGCGCCGGCGTAATATCCAGAATGAACGCGAACAGGTCCCGCGCCTTGCGGAAGCCGTACGCCTCGGCCAGCGACGCGTAGTACGGCGGGTTGTGCGTCATCATTATGTAGGGGGGGCGGTCGAAACCCTCCACCAGGAACGCGCACTCGTCGTTGGTGGAGGGGTTCATGGGACCGATGACTTCCGTTAGGCCCTTCTCCCGCAGCCACGCCGCGGCGGCATCCCACAGCGCCCCCGCCGCCTCCTCGTCCTCCCGGCACTCGAAGAAGCCGAAGTAGCCGCACGGCCGGCCGCTGAACTCGATATAGTCGTCGTCCTTGATGGCGGCGACGCGGCCCACGACGGCGCCGTCGCGCCGCGCTACGAAAAGGGCCCGCTCGGCGTGATGCCAGAACGGGTTCTCGGCGGCGAAGGTGAACTTGACGTCGCGTTTGAGCGGCGGCACCCAATGGGGGTCGTCGCGGTACAGGGCGTACGGGAAATCGACGAAGTCGGCGAAAGGCCGCCCCGACGTTACTTCTTCGACCGTTATCACGCGTGGCCTCCGCCGCCGATGAGGCCCATCTCTTTGCCGGCGGCCTCGAACGCGTCGACGACTCTCTGCACCTGCTCCTCGCTGAGCGTGGCCATACAGCTCACGCGGATGAGGGCGCGGTTTTCCGGGACCGCCGGCGCCATTATGGGCGTCGTAAAGATGCCGCGGTCGTAGAGGTTCCGCCACAGAGCGCGGGCCGTCAGGTCGTCGCCGACGATTACGGGGATAATCGGCGTCGTGCTTTCGCCGGTATCGTAGCCGAGGTTTCGCAGGCCGTCGCGCATCATATCGCTTATGGCGGCCAGGCGTTCGCGCCGTTCCGGTTCGGTCTCGATAATATCGAGCGCGGCGAGCACGGAGGCGACGTTGGCGGGAGGAAGGCTCGCCGAGAATATCATCGAGCGGGCGAAGTGTTTGAGGTAGTGGCACACCGTCTCGGAGGCGGCCACGAACCCGCCCACGCACGCGAACGATTTGCTGAAGGTCCCGACGATGATGTCCACCTCGTCGTTGAGGCCGAAATGGTCGGCGACGCCGGCGCCGCGCGAGCCGAGGACGCCGATGCCGTGGGCGTCGTCCACCAGGACGCGGGCGCCGTATTTGCGGGCCAACTCCACGATGACCGGCAGGTCGCAGATGTCGCCCTCCATGCTGAAGACGCCGTCCACGGCGATGAGGGCGCCGCCGCCGTCGGCCGGGGACTTGAGGACGCGCTCGAGGTCGTGCATGTCGTTGTGGCGGAAGCGCTTCATGTGGCCGTAGCTGAGGCGGCAGCCGTCGATGATGCTGGCGTGGTCGTACTTGTCGGTCACGACGACGTCCCTCTTGCCCGCCAACGCCGAGATGGTACCCAGGTTGGTCTGCATGCCGGTCGAGAAAACCAGCGCGGCCTCCTTCCGGCAAAACGCGGCGAGTCGCTCCTCCAGCTCGATGTGGAGCGCGAGCGTGCCGTTGAGGAAGCGCGAGCCGACGCACCCCACGCCGTACTCGCGCGTGGCTTCGATGGCCGCCTCTTTGAGTTTGGGGTGGGACGTCAGGCCCAGGTAGTTATTCGACCCCACCATTATCATCTTCCGGCCTTCGACCACGACCTCGGGGTCCTGGCCGGATTCGATCACGTGGAAATACGGGTAAACGCCCGCGGCTATGGCGACCTTGGCCACGGTAAATTTATCACACTTCTCAAAAATATCGGGCCGTTGGAATAAGCGCTCCGTAGGCATCTCTTACAACCACCCTTGCTGACGGTACCACGTCGTCGTCAATCTCGCGCCCTCGGCGAACCCGACGCGGGGCGAGAAACCCAGTTCCCTCTTCGCTCGGTTCGCGTCGCATATCCAGAGTTCTTCCATAATAACTCTTACCCGTTCGCGGTTGAGAATGGCGACCGTACCCGTCAAAGTCGCGGCCAGCTCCGCCACCGTCGCCGCGCCGAAGAGAACCGCTTTCGGGACCCGCACCGGGAAGGTCTTGACGCCCAGCGCCGCCGCGACCTCCCGCGATATCCCGCGCCAATTCCAAACCTCGTCGTGGGCGATGAAGTACGCTTCGCCCAGCGCCCCGGCGCCGCCTCCGGCCGAAAGCAGGGCGTCCACCAGGTCACTCACGTAGCATAAACTGACGTAGCGGTCGTCCCAACCCAGGGCCGGCTCGATGCCGCGGTTGATGAACTTGAAATACAACAATACCTCGGTGTCGCGCGGGCCGTATACCGCCGACGGCCGCATTATGACGAACGGAAGGCCCGCCGCCCTCTTCTTCAGCGCCCGCTCGCCCTCCAGTTTGCTCCGGCCGTAGTCGCTCATGGGCCGGCAGGCGTCGTCTTCCCGAAGGGCGTCTCCCTCCCGACAAGGCCCCGCCGCGGCCTGGCTCGAGACGTATACGAATCGCGGCGGCGTCGAGCACGCCAGGCACGCGTCCGCCAGGTTCGCGGTGCCGCCCGCGTTCACGCGGTACAGCGTCTCCGCCTTGCGCGCCTTCGTCGCGCCGGCGTTGTGGTAGACCACGTCGACGCCCTCCACCGCCCGCGCCAGAGACTCCTCGTCCTCGAGGGAACCGAACAGCTCTTCGCACTCCAGGCCCTCGAGCCAACGTCGGTCGCTGGTGGGCCGCAAAAGACACCTGACGTCGCAGCCGTCGGCCAAGAGCGCCTCGACGAGATGACTACCTATGAAACCGTTAGCCCCTGTAACCAAAGCTTTCAAGCGCATCACCTAAAATACGAATAGATATTCTAACAAAATTCTTCCCCCCGTACAAGTCCAAGGATTACGCCCCTTTTTGGTTGCGCGGGGGCTTGATATTAAGTTATTATGTATCAGTGGGCACGGCGGGGAAATTCGGCTACGCACGATTCGCGCACGGGGCTCCGGCGCGGGCGTTGTGCGGTGCGGCGTGCTTGGCCTTGGGCGCGTGCGCCGGCTCGAAAGGGCCTTCTAACGTCAAACCGGCATCGGCGTACCGCTCCGACCTGTACGCCGCCACCGAAAACGTAAACGTCTATTTGTCCGACAATACGCCGGAGAATACGCTCCGCGAGGAGCTGCAGCAGGCCGTGGGCGAGCTGGCCCACGCGTATCCCAAAATAGCGGCCGCCGCCGCCCCCCTCCAGGGCAAAACCGGCGACCCGGCGTACGGCGCCGTCGCCATCGACGCCGAGGACGGCGTCATCGTAGC
>DATKXQ010000181.1:0-2431 GCA_035528975.1 bacterium | reverse complement strand
TTGTACGCCTCGAGCGTGAGGCGCGTATTCTTGCGGGGAAAGGCGGCGCCGAGGTGGAGGAGGTAGCGGCCCGGCAGGCCGTGGCGCTCGCGAAAATCGGCCGGCGCCTCCGGCGAGCGGGGCTCGAAGAAGATGGGGTCGACGGCCTCCTCGATTACGGTCAGCCGCGAGGCCGCGGCCGGGCCGAGGCGCCGTGCGATGTCCCGCGCGGACGTCGCCGACACCGTAATTATCGAGGCGCACCGCGGCGCGGCGCGCTTCAGGACCCACGACTGATAGAGGTAGTAGCGGTTGGCCTCGCCGGTGTGGAAGGACCGCTCGAACATCATGACGTCGTGGAGCGTGAGGACCGTGGGGGAGGGCGGCCTGAGCGGCAGCGCGTTGCCCGGCGCGTGGAAGAGGTCGGCGCCGACGCGGCGCAAAATGCGCGGCAGCGTCAGCTGCTCCCAGGCGTAGACCGGCCGGCGAGGCGCCGCGACCGTCTCGTACGCGAGCGCGGGGTAGTCGACGTCGAGCTCGCGGTCGGAGATGAAGACGAAGGCCGGCGGCTCGGGCAGCGACGATATGCCCGCCAGCAGCGTGTGGAGATACCGGCCTATCCCCTTCCTCTCGCCCGCGAGGTACCGGGCGTCCATCGCCACCGTCAGCTCGGCCATAGGGACCGCGGCGCGGCGCTACGCCGCCTCGCTCGCCTCCCGGAGGACTTCTTCATACAGCGCCGTGAGCCGCGCCGCCACGGCCTCCAGGCCGTAGGGCGCCGCGGCGTCATCGTCGACGTCGCGCATCGCGAGGGCCCGGATTATCCCCGCGGCGATGGCCGCCGGCTCGTCGCCGACGGAGATGCACGCCTCGCACCCGTCGAGGAAGTCGACGTCGCCGACGCGCCGGCTCACGACGGGCCGCGCCGAGGCGACGGCCTCCTTGACCGTCAGCGGCCCCAGCTCCACGTCCGCGGTGACGACGAGCACGTCCGCCGCGGCGAAATAGAGGGGCACCTTCTCGCGCGGCGCCGGAAAGAACGTCAGGAGCTCGAGCGAGGCGTCCTCGCGCCGGGCGGCCGCCACGGCCTCGCACGCCAGGTCGTAGCGCTTGGAGCGGCGCGCCGGGTCCGCCGCGAAGAGGACGTATTTTCTATCGGCGTCCAACCCCAGCTCGCGCCGGGCCGCCTGCTTGTCGCGAGGGTGGAACAGCTTCAAATCGGTCCCCATCGGGATGGGGACGTAGTCGACGGCGCCGAGGGCGCGGGCGGCGGCGGGCGTCACGGCGACGAAGCGGTCCACGCGGCGCGCCACGGCCCGGGCGAACCGCCGATACAGCGGGCTCGTAACCACGGGGTTGTCGTGGATGGTCATGACGAGGGGCCGGCACCCGGCGACGAGGGCCGCCGCCGCCGCGTACGCGTGGTGGGCGTGGAAGAGGTCGTAGTCGCCGCGCCGGGCGCGCAGCTCCCGCGCGGCGCGGGGGTACGCGAGGCGGCTGCGGTATCCCTCGACGAAGAAGACGTCCACGGCGACGCCGGCGGCCTTGAGCGACTCCACCTGCTCGTGGACGAAGGACCCGAAGGACGGGTCTTCCGCGCGGGGGTACATGTTGGTTACGACGAGAAGGCGCATAGCACGTAACCGGTCGCGGCGGAAAAATGAAAGACGTCGACGCCGACGTCTTGAAGCCGCAACGGCCTTCTCCGCTATTATAGCCGGTCGCGGTTAATTTTCAATAAAAAAAACCGCCCCGGGGGCGGCCTTCGCGGAGACCCTCCGGCGTTAGAAGCCGATCAAGTACGACACCTTCAGGAAGAACAGCTGCTCCGCGAGGAGGAAGTGGCCGTTGGCGTCGCGCTGCTGCTCGTAGGCGAGGTAGGCCGTGCTGCCGGGCCGGAAGGTCCAGCCCCACAGCGCGCTCCCCAATCCCGTCCGCGAGGCCGAGGCCGCCCGCACCAACACCCGCAAATAGAGGTCGTCCGTGAAGTTGTACGTGGCGTTCACGTTGCCGGCGACGGACCGGTCGCCCGCATCCGGGACGGCGACCTCCCCGTCCAATTTAAGCACGAACCTCGCGAACGGCAGCAGCGTAACCTCGCCGTTGTAGTCGCGGTAGTAGTCGCCGTAGTAGTCGCCCTGCCAGTACGTCACCCTCGCGCTTCCCCACGGGCACGTCTCGTGCCGCAGCGTGACGCCGTAGGTCTCGAGGCGGAACTCCGGGTAGCCGAAGCGCACGAACCGGAGGTCGCGGCCCCCCTGATAGGTGAAGCTGAGGGCGAGCTTGTTGGTGAAACTCGCGCCCACTTCCGGGAAGAAGAAGTTGCGCAACGTCTCGGTCTCCAAATTCCAATCGTGCTCGAACCGGAGGTTGGTCGTAAACGAGCGCAGGCCTCCCCGGTTGATCTGGAACTCGTTGAAGGCCGCGACGGCCGACTGGCGGGTGCCCAGCT
>DATKXQ010000180.1:0-4694 GCA_035528975.1 bacterium | reverse complement strand
GTAAAATTTACAAACTCTCGGAGCTAGGGAACATGCGCGCCGAACTGGGCGGCCTGAACGCTCCGGCCGCGATCGCCGTGGACGCGACGAGCGGAGACGTGTACGTCGCGTGCGCCAACTCCGTAGTGCGTTGCGACCGCTGGGCGGAACCCATCCAGACGTTCTACGGTTATTCCGACCCCCAAGCCCTCGCCTTCGACAACGGCCTGGGCTATCTGTGGGTCGCCGATACCGGCAACGGCCGCGTCGTAAAAGTGAAACGCTACGGCGAGATAGCATCCGCCTCGCGCGCCCTGGAGGCGCCGAGCGCAATCGCCGTGAACCCCCGCACCGGTTTCTGCTTCGCCGCGGACCGGGACAACGGCAGGATCGTCTCGCTCACAGGCGACGGTTCGACGCGCTGGACCAACGAAGACTTCCGCAAGCCGACCGCGCTCGCCGCGAACCCCTCCGATATGTCGCTGTGGGTAGCGGACGCCGACGGTTTCGTCGTCGCCAAGTTGTACGGCGATACCGGCGAGGCCGGCGATTATAATTCCCTCGCCGGCTTCGGCAATCCGGTAGCGCTCTACAGCGACCCCGGCATTAGATAGGCCCTCCTTTTCCAAACCAACCGGACCGCGGTTCGAACTCGCATGCAAAAAATCGACTTGCATATACATACCGTCCACTCCGACAGCCCGTTGACCGTGGCCGAAGTGGCCCGGCTCGCGAGACAGAACCACGTCACCGCCGGCATCTGCGACCACCTCTCCCCCTATCATAAAATGTTCGAGGCCGCCGCGTTTGACGCCTACGTTGCCGACGTCCGCGCCCACGGCCTGCTGCTGGGCGCCGAGTACTGCATCGGCGAATCGATACCCGTGGACGAAGGCCGTCTGGCCGAACTCGACTACCTCGAGGGCGGCCTCCATGCCCTCGACGTCGGCGGCGAGAATTACTTCTTCTGGGGAGCGCGAACGCCGGAGGACGTCGACGCATTCGTGGAAAAATACGTGGAGGCGGTTCTTACCGCCGTCGCGGAGGACCCCGTCAACGTCATCGCCCATCCCACCTACCTCCCCGGGCCCTTGGCCGAACGTTACGACGAGATCTGGAACGAGCGCCGGTGCGGCGAACTATGGGCCGCGGCCGCCGAACGCGGCGTCGCGGTCGAGATTAGCGGCCGCTGGATGGTGCCGCGGCCCAAGCAAATAAATCTCGCCCTGGATGCGGGCGTTACCTTCGCCCTCGGCTCGGACGCCCACCGCCGCGCGGAACTCTTCGACCTCGAGTACCCCCTCCGGATGGTCGAGCTCTTCCGGATACCGGACGACCGCATCTTCCGGCCGGAACGCAAAGCATAGGTATATGGCGGAAGAAGAAATCGCCGCTTTCCTCGCCTACCTCGCCGACGTCGAGCGGGCCTCGCCCCACACGGTCCGCGCCTACGGCGGCGACCTGAAGCAGCTCGCCGCGTTCGCCGCGGAGTACGACCCGGGCCGCGACATAACGGCGTTCACCGCGACCGACCTGCGCCACTTCCTCGTGTACTTGCGCGAAGCCGGCGTCTCGCCGCGGGCGCTGGCGCGCAAGCTGTCCGCGTTCCGACGCTTCTATAAGTATCTCCGCCAGAAGGGCGTCGTGGACGAAAACCCGGCCCAAACGCTGCGGACGCCGAAATTCGCCGCCGGCCTGCCCAACTACTTAAACGTCGAAGAAGCCGCGGCCTTGCTCGACCGCGCCGAGGCCGCGGCCCGGACGCGACCCGCAGATCGCCTCAAGAGCGAGGAGGCGCGCCGGAAAGCGGCCGCACGGGCCCTAAGGGATTGGACCATACTCGAGCTATTGTACGGCGCCGGGATACGCGTCGGCGAGCTCGTGTCCGTAAAGCTGGGAGACGTCGACGTCAAAAGGGAACTCGTAACCGTCATCGGCAAAGGCGATAAAATGCGCGTCGTCCCCGTCGGCGCCAAGGCGGCCGCCGCCGTGGCCGAGTACCTCAAAAAGCGCGACGCTCTCGGGCCGGCCCGGGGGGAGAAGACGCTGTTCCTGAACAACCGCGGCGGGCCGCTAACGTCTCGCAGCGTCCACCGGCTCGTCGCCCGGACCGGCGGCCCGGGGACCAGTCCCCATACCTGGCGCCACACCTTCGCGACGCACATGTTGAGCGCCGGCGCCGACTTGGAGACCATCCGTGAACTCCTCGGCCACGAGACCGTCGCGACCACCGCCATCTACGCGCACGTAACTACCCGCCGCCTCCGCGAAGTCTACGACCGCTACCACCCTCACGCCGGGCGGCGAAAAAAGGGCGGCGAGGGCGACGACTAGAAAAGAATACCCGCGCTCCTGGTTTTAATATATACTCCCGGAACGCTTGGGGCCGAAGCGGAAACGCCGGCGCGCCCGGAGCTTCCCTCGTGCGGCCTCGCCTCGAGCCGTTGCCTTTCGGCGCGAGGATATTGTAGGCCGCGCGGCGGCCGGGTGCGCCGGCAACGGGGTGGTAATTCGGGGTGATTTGTGGTATGTTGCGCTGACGGTAACGTCCTGCGGCGCAACGCGGTTATAAACGCTGGTAAAACGCATTTAGGAAAGAGGATGATGTCAAAGCCCCACGGAACGACGGTGCTGTCCGTCCGACGCGGCGACGCCGTAGCGCTGGGCGCCGACGGCCAGATCACGGTGGGCGATACCGTCCTCAAAGCCGGCGCCGTGAAAGTACGCGAGATGTTGGACGGGAAAGTCCTGTGCGGTTTTGCCGGCTCCACCGCCGACGCCCTGGCTTTGTTCGAACGGCTCGAGGCGAAGTTGAAAGCCTACCCGCGCAATTTACCTCGCGCGGCCGTCGAGCTGGCCAAGACCTGGCGCACCGACAAGATGCTCCGCCAGCTCGATGCCCTTATAGCGGCCGTCGACGCCTACCACTCGTACGTCATAACCGGCGCCGGCGACGTCCTCGAGCCCGACGACGGCATAATCGCGCTGGGCTCGGGGGGGCCGTACGCGCTGGCCGCGGCCCGGGCGCTCCTGGCGCACAGCGACCTCGGCGCGGCGGAGATATGCCGCGAGGGCCTCAAGGCCTCGGCGGCCATAGACCTTTACTCCAACGAGAATATTACCATTCTCGAGCTGAACACATAGGGGCATAGTGTTACGACCGGACTTCGAAAATATCGCGGCGCTTATCGCCGAGCGGGGCCGCCTCCGCGAAGGAGAGATGGCGCTCATCTACGCCCACGACGAAGGCCTTCCGCTCGCGGACGCCGTGGTATTGGAATGCTACCGCCGCGGCGCCGTCCCGGTTACGCTGGTGCGGCGGGAGGAGGCCGAGATCGACGTGCTCCGGCTCATACCGGAAGCCGACATCGCGCGACCCGCCCAACACCTGGTCGCTATGATGGCGCAAACCGACGTCTTGATCGCGCTTTATTGCCAATATAAAAACCCGGCCCTGCTCGCCGACGTGCCGCGGGAAAAAATCGGCGCTTACATGAAGAGCCGGGACCCGCTTCAGGACGTCTTGTACGACGGCAATCGTCGCGTACTGATAACGGACTTCCCTACCTCGGCCCAGGCGGATTTCTACGGCGTAGCGTTCGACAAGTACCACGACGCCTTCTGGCGCGCCATGCAGGTCGACTACGACGAGTTGGCGCGTCGCGTCGCGGACGTAGCCGCTTTCGTAGACGGCCGCAACGAAGTCCGCGTTACGTCCGCCAAGGGGACGGACGTGCGGTTGCGCATCGGCGGCCGCCGGGTATTCGCCGACGACGGCGTAATCGGAATGCCGGGAGAGGAGGGGCGCGACCCGATCCTCAATCTGCCGTCCGGCGAAGTGTGCCTGGCGCCGTGGGAGGACGGCGCCGAGGGCGTGGTGGTATTCGACTTCGCCTTCGTAGGAGGGCAACGGGTCGCAGACCTCGAGGTCAAGTTCGAGGGAGGCCGCGCCGCGCTCATCTCCGCCGCGGAGGGGTTCGAGCGCGCGGGGGAGTTCTTCGCCGCGGGCACCGGCGACCCGTACGTCATCGCGGAGCTCGGCATCGGCGCCAATACGTCCCT
The DNA here is from genome assembly GCA_035528975.1 of bacterium. Classification (GTDB taxonomy): domain Bacteria; phylum RBG-13-66-14; class B26-G2; order WVWN01; family WVWN01; genus WVWN01. The sequence goes on along the minus strand of DATKXQ010000180.1, from coordinate 653 downwards.
GACCGAGCCCCACGGTTCCATACTCTTAGACGAGAAGATAGCCGGGACGGTCCACCTCGCGCTGGGCGACAACCGCACCATGCAGGGTAAAAACCATTCGTCCATTCACCAGGACATGATTATTCTCGGGCCCCGGGTAACTTGCGACGGCGAGTTGCTTATGGCCGACGGCGAACTTAAAATTTAAACCCATCGGAGTAGACTCCCATGTACAAGCCAGATTTCGCAACGATCGCGCGCCACATCGTACACGACAACGCCCGCATCAGGTCCGGCGAGACGGTCCTCATACGCGCCCGGGCCGACGCCCAGTACTACGCCGAGTTGATCGGAACCGAGGCCGCGCGGGCGGGCGGCCATCCGCTCATTATCGCCGCCAACGACGAGTTCCGCCTCCGCATCGAAAACGAGACCCCCCCCGACGTACTGGCCGAGCCGCCGCCCCACCTGCTCGAGCTGTACCGCAACTCCAACGTCGTAATAACCGTCGACTCGAACTGGCGCAACCCGCTGCTCAGCCGCCAACTCCTCCCGGAACGCGCCACCCTCGTCCAGAAACGCACCAAGCCCATCATGGACGTCCTGTATTTCACGAAGGAACGCCGCGTCATCGTTACGGACTTCCCCACCGTCGAGCAGGCCAACTTCTACGG
>DATKXQ010000179.1:0-5302 GCA_035528975.1 bacterium | reverse complement strand
ACTGGCGGTGCAGGCCCCGGTAGTGGGTCTTTTAATAGCGATGGTGTTTGGAGGCGTTGATCGCATAACGGCTGAGGCAGTCCCGACCCGGGAGATGCTACTGGAGGGAGTTTTGTTTATGTTGGTCCTTTCGGCGCTTTGGTTCGGGACCAACAACGCCGCGCGGGAGATTTCGAAGGAGAGGTCCGTCTATAAACGCGAGAGGATGGTTTTCTTGAAACTCGGACCTTACGTCCTATCGAAATTCGCGGTACTCGCCGTGCTTTGTTTTCTCCAATGCTCGGCGATGTTGTTAATCGTTCGCGGGTTCTTGCGCTTACCGGGCGATTTCGCGCAAATCCTGCAGATTTTAATGGTTCTATTTTTGACGGCTCTCGTGGGGACCGCGATGGGGTTGTTAATATCCGCGTTAGTGAGGACGAGCAACGTGGCCGTCGGGTTAGTTCCCATCGTCCTCATACCGCAGATAATTTTTGGCGGGTTGGTCCGGCCGCCGGAAGATATGGGCCCGGTATCCCGAGCGGTTTCGAGAGTGATGGTAGCCTATTGGGCTTATTCGGCGGTCCGGGAATTCTCGGTAGGCCTTCCGGAGAAGGGCGACGTTCACGATTTAAACTTGGAGGAACCTGGTGTCGTAGGAATCGGGAGCAGCCCGCGGGATATAATTTCAGCGGTCAAAGAGAGGTTCGGCCTCACCCGGGCGCCGCCGACCGACGAAAATTTGAAACGGAATTCTTTTATAATTTTTTCATTCATCCCCGCTTTCGTGTTGCTTTCGGTCATAGCTTTAAAGTTAAAAGAAAGAGAAGGGTTTGCGACGAGGTAGATATACGAATCCGGTACAGGTTAACCGGGAGGATAGATATGGCCAAGCGCGAGGAAAAGGGACCTTGGGACGCGGGAGACGATCGGGACGAAACGAGCGTTCACGACGAGAGGGCGCATACACCGGCCCCTGCCTCGCCCACCGATGAAACCCGCGTTATTTCCCGTGAACGGCAAGACACGGAGATGGGTGAGCTGTTCGCCTGGATAGTAGCCGTGGAAGGGAATTACAAAGGCAAGATGTTCCGGCTTTTCGACGGGCAAAATCTGATCGGCCGCGGCGACGAGAGCCATATCCAAGTCAACGACCGTCACGTTTCCGAGATGCACGCCGCGGTGCGCTACAAGGACGGCGTATACCTCTTGTGGGATTTGGGTAGTACGAACGGGACAAAGGTAAACGGCGTGGAGGTTGCGGCCGCGGTCGAGTTGAACGACGGCGATAGAATCGAGATCGGCAAACAGGTTTTGGTTTTCAAGAAGGTTTAGTGTATAAACTCAACCGGCGCCCGGCTGCCGGTTGGCAGGCGAACGGCCGCGGGCAAGAGAGGGTCCTACCGTCGAACCGATTCGCCCGGCCCCGCGTTTTTTGCGAAGCGAAAGCAGCCATACCCAACGGGTTTCGCAACCGGATTTGGCGTCGCCAGGTTTTACGTACGCGCGTTAAGGAGGACGGAAAGCGATGGGAACGAAATTGTGGGTTTTAGTCTTCTTTTGGTTTTTAATTACGGCTGGGGCCGTATTCCCGGCGCCGAAGGAAGAAGAAGAATCCAAAGAGGGTTTAAGCGTTACGATAACGAGCGAACCCGTGCAGGAAGGCCGCGAAAACGCTTACACGGTTGAGGCGACCGTAAAAGTGGTTGACGCGGCGCTGGCCGAAGTCCCGGGGTTGGGGACCTCCCATTTTAAGGTTTCCGACGGCGGGGTCGACGTTACGGGCTTAGACGTAAGGCCGTGGCAAGGGCCGCGCGAGGCGACGGCGGCCGTGCTGTTAATCGACGTAAGCTGGAGTATGAGAGACGGCGACAAAATTGGGAAGGCCAAGGAGGCCGCGGCCTCGTTCGCCGATAAAATATCCGGGGCGGACCAAATTGCAATTATATCGTTTCACGAAACTCTTAACTCCCTGTGCGGTTTCACCAACGACAAAAAGGAGTCGCGAAGGATTATTGAGGGTATCGACGCCCAACCCGATAAGGGAACGAGGTTGTACGACGCGGTACTCAAGGCGGCGAGGAGCTTAGAGGATACCGACGTGAAGAGGAAAATCGTCGTCGTCTTGACCGACGGGAAGGACGGATTGGTAACGGGGTCGCCGCGGCGGAGCACCACGCCCTTCGACCTGTGCGTCTTGGACGCCAAGCAAAGGGGTATCGCGGTCTATACGGTAGGCTTGGGGAGGGACGCCGACCGGGAGCATCTCCAACGTTTCGCCGACGAGACCCGCGGCCAGTATTTATACTCGCCGGAAGGCGAAGACGCCAACCTGGGGCCGTTCCTGGCTTCAGTCTTGGACCGCCCTTCGGGCTCCTATACCCTCACTTATACCCTACCCGGGGACGTTGTTAAAGCTGAACGTATACAAGTGGGCAAACGCCGCAACCTGAAAGTGGCGTTGAAATTTGAAGGGGTAGAATACGCCGCGAGCAGGCTGTATGAAGTAAAAAAGTTACCCAAGGAGGGCTTTAAAATAAGCTCGCCCGTATTGATTGCGATAGGCGCGGCCGGCGTCCTTTTACTTTTTGGCGTTATCTTATTGGCGATGAGAAAACCGAGACGAAAACTTCTCGTGGAGGCGGGAGAACGTTTGCCGCCCGAGGGGCCTATTGAACCGGATATGGCGGATAAGGTTAGGCCGGGTGATATAAATGGGCGGGTAACGGAGGCCGCCGAAGTGGGACCTTTTACTGACGAAGCCTCATTCCCCGGCGAGGCGTTAGCCTTCGAACCTACCCCGGAAAGTGAGGGCGTCGAACCTTGGGGTTATCTCATAATCGTCGACGGCCCGGAGGCGTCGTTAAAAGGTGAGCGGTACGCCCTGACAAAGGAGATAGTAACCCTCGGGCGCGGCGCGGACCAAGATGTCGTATTGGCCGACGAGTCTAAGGTCTTATCGCGTAGACACGCCGTCATCAAATTCGAGCAGAAGAGGGTAACCGTCGAGGACGCCGGGAGCAAGAACGGCGTTTGGGTATCCCGCCGCGGCGGGGGCGAGTTCGAGCGGGTAGGCTCGACGGCTGTAACTCCGGCGGACCTTATCAGGCTCGGCCCGGCTCGAGGTTATATCATAAGGGTTGAACCGGCGGCGCGGAAAAGTAAATCGGACCGGACGGAAATTTTGGCTTAGACGGCTTAGAAGGGCGAACCCGGTTTTAACGTTTGGCCGGCCGCTTTGCTCGGCGGCCTGACGGGTGCCCGTAACCCGGAAGAGGGTTGTTGAGGTTCTATGAAAAAGGGCGACGTAGTAGCCGAGAAGTATTTGCTGGAAGAGCCGCTGGGCGAGGGCGGCATGGGCGTCGTTTGGCTCGCTTACCACCGCTTCCTCGAGCGCCGGGTCGCGATAAAATTCCTCTATCCTCATTTGCTCAGCGGCGCGGCCAAGGATGAAGTACGCGAGAAATTCTTCCAGGAAGCCCGCATCGGCGACCGCCTCCGTCACCCGAACATCGTCGAGGTTCGCGACATAGACTCGTACAGAGGTGTTTTCTTCATAGTTATGGAGTATATCGAGGGGCTGGACTTGCGTAAGCTTATTAAGGGGAAGCCTCTCCCGGAGGAAAGAATCGGCGCCTATACCCTGGCAGTACTCGAGGCGTTAGGCGCGGCGCACGCCATAGGTTTCGTCCACCGCGACGTCAAGCCCTCGAACATTATAATCTCCAAAGACGAGCGGGCGTACCTTACCGACTTCGGCGTGGCAAAGGCTTTGGACACCGTGACGATGGGAAAGAGCCGGCCGATACTGACGCCGGAATACGCGGCCCCCGAGCAGATAGAGCCGGAGAGGTTTGGCCGGGTCTCGCCGGCGACGGACCTCTACAGCCTCGGCATAACGACGTACCATATGGCGACGGGCGAGGCTCCTTTCACCGGGACGACGATGGAGGTCTTGTGGAAGCACGTCAACAAAGTCCCGGTTGCGCCCGAGGAGGTTAACCGGCTTGTTTCGCCGCGGCTCAGCGCGGTGATTATGAAGGCCGTGGAGAAGATGCCGGCGAGCCGCTTCCGTAGCGCCCGCGAGATGGCCCAGGCGCTTAAAAGTGGGCCGGCCCTGTCGGCTCCGGTGGCCCTACGTCCCGAAATAGAAGAACAGAAAGGAGCCACTGATAGGGGTAAGGAAACGGTAAAACAAAAAGGCGGAGAGCCGCCGAAACCGGCGTGGCTTTTTTACGTATTGTCATTCGTGGTACCGCTCGTCGGCTTTATATTAGGTGCGGTCTATCATGGCAAGCATTGTGACGAGAGTAAAGAGTTCGGAAAAAAATGCCTTATCGCCGCAGTTGGTTCTATAGTTATATGTATATTTTGTAATGTACTTTATTTTTTAATTCTCGGTGCCGCCGACCTTTTTAGTAGTGGTACGCCTTTATCTGGGGTTAAATGATAGCTTGTGCCGAGAAACTTACAGATTTTAGTTAAAAGCGATCGAAAAAGGAACCTTAGTAGCCGGTAAGTATATCTTAGAAAAACCGCTCGGCCGGGCGGCATGGGGGTTGTTTGGCTCGCGCGGCCGCTTCCCTCGGCCGCTACGTACCGGAGGGGCAGAGAGGCCGGTTAATGATAACGGAAACCGCGGCGCGCGTCAAGGCGTCAAGAAGGTTGTTTACTTGGGCGGCGTTTAGTCGTATAATGCCGCCGAATTTTTTTCCGCCATGGCCTACGTGCTCGAAATCGTAAACCTCACGAAAAAGTTCGGCGCCGTCACCGCCGTTGACGGCTTGAGCTTCGCCGTCGGCGCGGGCGAGGTCTTCGGCTTCTTAGGCCGCAACGGCGCCGGCAAGACGACGACCATCCGCGTCGCGCTCGACCTCGCGAGGCCGACGCGCGGCGAGGTCCGCCTCTTCGGCGAGGACTGGCGCGAGCCGGAGCTCCGGCGCCGCGTCGGCTACCTCCCCGAGTTCCCCGTTCGTTATCCCTACCTGACGCCGCGGCGGTACCTCCGCTTCGCGGCGCGGCTTTTCGGGTTGGCTCGAGCCGAGGCGACGCGCCGCGCGGGCGACCTGCTCGAGCGCGTCAAGCTGGAAGACGCCGCGGACCGCCGGATGGCCGGCTTCTCCAAGGGGATGCTGCAGCGCGTCGGCCTGGCGCAGGCGCTGGTCAACGAGCCGGACCTCCTCTTTCTGGACGAGCCCACCGCCGGCCTCGACCCGCTGGGGCACCACCTCGTCAAGGCGCTCGTCCGCGACTACGCCGCGCGCGGCAAGGCCGTCGTCGTGAGCTCCCACATCCTGGCCGAAATCGAGGCGCAGTGTTCGCG
>DATKXQ010000178.1:0-4010 GCA_035528975.1 bacterium | reverse complement strand
CCACTCCGCCCGGTACTTAGCGGGCACGTACTCCATACTCACCGGCGATAGCGCTAAATAACGATACATTAACGCCGTATCGTAATCGAGCTCGCCCGCGGCCACCGCCTTCTCTATCTTGTACAAGACGGTGTCTTCCCTGTCGACGCGTGCCGGCCCGGCCGCACTTGCCATGCCGGCGAGCAACGCGCCCACAGCGATAGCCAGAATGATCTTCCTCATCCTATCATCCCCTTCTTGGAACCGTTATTTATCTCATCGGTAGTATTAGTCTATTTACCACACGCCTTCAGTCTACGATTATCATATCGCCTATACGGTGTCAAGCTTTTTTTAAATCCCGCCGACCCGGTAAACGCGCCCTTAACCGATACGCTCCTCGGCCTTCCCGCGAACCTCCGCCAGCTCGCCCAACCGCCCTTCGATTTCCGCCAGCGCCTTCTCGAAACGCTCGCGGGCGCCGGCGTCCTCTATCCCGCCGAGGTTTATGCGGATGTTATAGGCCGCCGCGCGGGCCGCGGCCTCGAGACATAACGCGCCGCACGCGACGTCCGAAACCGCGCTCTTCGCGCCGTATTCGGCCAGGACTTTGCCCGTCGCCAACGCCGCGAGCGCCGCCCGCGCCGTCTCCGCGGGGACCTCCGCGGCGCCTATCGTAGCTTCCTCGATCGCCCTCTTCCTCGCCTCCTGCTGACCCTCATCCTCCTTAGGCATTTTAAAACCGGCCATAACCTTTTCGAAAGAAGCCGCGTCCTCGTCGATAAGTTCCACGAAACGCCCCGCTAGCGGCGCGAGCGCTTGGAGCGCCTCCTCGATCGGCGTCTTATCCTCCGGCTTCTTCTTGCCCATCGTTATCTCGGCCACCATAATAAACAACGACACCCCCAACGCCCCGCTCAGCGCCGCCACGCTGCCGCCCCCCGGAACCGGCGCCGAACTCGCCAGCGTCCCCAAGAATTCTTCTATTTTTTGTTCACCGTATCCCATCTTTACCTCCTGCTCGTTCGCAATCCCAAAAAAGCCCTCTCACAATCGCAATAGTAATAATTCCTATTACTATAATACACGAAAGGGCGGTTCTTGTCAAGCTCTTTTCGCCGCCCCGCCTTTGACGACAACTCCCGCACGATATTCTTAACCTTTTATATCTGGAGAGCTATCAACCTCCCGGTTACGGCGGCCATCGCCGGCGGGGCGTTCGCCGCGGCCTCACGCTTCCCGTACTTGCTCGCCGTCCCGGAAGAGATACTTCTTGATTTTTCGGGTCGTCGTCTTCGGAAACTCCTCTTTGCGGATTTTAATTATCTTCACCCTTTTATAGTCCGCCACCGTCCGGCAGCAGTCGGCCACGGCGTCCCGGATGCGGCTTTCCGTAAAAGCGTCGTCTAGTTTCTCCCCCGCGCGGGAAGCTTCTCCTTCCAGGTATTCGTAATCGGGGAATATCACGGCCCCCACCGCTTCCCGGCCGGAGGACGGGTCCCGCATCGGCATCACGGCGGCTTCCGCGATCACGGCCGAAGCCCCCAGCTCCGCTTCGATTTCCTCGGGGTACACGTTTTTACCGGCGGCCGTGACGATCACGTTCTTAATGCGGCCCGTAATGTACACGTAGCCGTCGCGGTCGAGCCAACCGGCGTCGCCGGTGTAGAACCACCCGTCCCGCAAAACGCCGCTCGTCATCGCCGGGTCGCCGTAATACCCTACCATTATATTGTCTCCGGCCACGGCCACCTCGCCCACGCCCTCGGCGTTAGGCTCGTGGATGCGCACGCGCACGCCGGGAATCGGCGGCCCGCTCGAGGCGAACTTGATTCGCTCCGGCACGTTGACGGAAACGACCGGCGACGTCTCGGTCAGGCCGTAACCCTGGAGCAGGTTCAGGCCTAGGTAGTAGAACGTACTCGTTACCTCGGCCTTCAGCGGCGCCGCGCCGGAGATGAACATCCGTATGGTATCCAGGCCGGCCTTCTTCCTCAAGGACGAGAACAGGAACCGGCCGAGGTTTACCCCGGCTACAACGTGGCCTGCTCGCGTCACGGCCATGAAAATCGTAAACAGCGCGCGTTTACCGGGGGCCGAGTCGTTGACGGCGCGGCGCAGGCCGGCGAGCATCTTCTCGTATAGCAGCGGCACCCCGCACATCATGGTAACGCCGGCGTCCCGTATATCCTCCACTATCTCCCTGGATTTGAACGAACGGGCGTACGTTACGGCGCAACCGGCCGCTATCGGAATGAGCATGCCGGCGGTCGCCTCGAACGTGTGGTGCAGCGGCAAGAGCGACAGGAAGACGTCGCGCTCGTCGAACACCAGCGCCCCGTACACCTGGTCGACGTTCGCGCCGAGGTTCCGGTGCGTCAACATAACCGCCTTGGACGTCCCCGTCGTACCGCTCGTAAACAGTAAAACCGCGAGGTCGTCCAAAGCGACGCCGCGGCCGAGGTACTCCTCCCGGGCCGACTCGTCGTCGCCTTCCGCCAGAGCGTCGGCCCACCCTCGGGCGCCGTCCTCCGCTTCGCCCATCGATATTATGTCCCGCAACTTGGGGAGGCGGTTCCTCAGTCCCTTAAATACCGCGAGCGACGCCGGCGAGCTGATGACGACCTCCGCCTCCGCCGTCTCCAAAATGCGGCCGATCTCTTTGGCCTTCAATTGGGGGTCGAGGGGCACGCACACCGCGCCGCCGCCGGTCACGGCGAGGTAGGCCACGGCCCATTCGTATCGGTTCTCGCCGATGACGCCCACCCGCGTCCCGTGCGCCACGCCCCTCTTCCCGAGCGCCGCCCCCAGGCGGACGACGTCGTCGTAGAGCCGCTCGTACGTAACGCGCGCGAACTCCCCCGAGCCGAGGCGCCGCTGCGCGAATACGCGCCCGCCGAACTTCTCGCGGGCGCGCGCGACGAGCTCGAGCAGCGTAAATACACCTATCCCTGGGCGAATATTCTTAGCCATATCGTCCCGAGTTCCTAATACGGAAGGAAGTCTACGGCAAACGCGACGGCCGGTCAAGCGTTTTCTGCGGAACTTATGGCGCGTCGCATGACGCCGCGGTCATACGGAGGGCGGCTCGCTCTCGGCGGCCGAAAACTTAACTACCCCTTTAATTACCAAGCGCCGATAATACGCCCCCATGCCTACTAAAAGGTATCCGGCGGACCAAAAAAGACCCGTGACGACGTTGCCCGCCGGCCCGTACAACCCGGCCTCGGTGAGGTGCCAGTGAATCGCGTTTCCCGCCGCGTAGAAGATGAGCCCCAGCGCGAGCTGCGCCCACGGCCTCCCCATCCCCCGGCCGCCGTAAACCGCGATAACGACCAGCGCCAGCGCGCCGAGCGCGAAGTTCGCCGCGGCCAGGAATACGTCGGCTAACCTGTCCCCCGGCGTAAGCCCCGGGTTGCGCAGCGCCGGGAGGATCACGAAATGGACGGCGAGGAGAAAGGCCAGGCCGGCGGTGGCCAGCGCCCCGGCGACCGCCTGGCCCGAGACCCGAGCGGGCCGCCGCGCTATCTTTAAGGCCAACGCCGCAATTACGAAGGCCGCCCCCGCGCCCCACGACAAATCCGCGAACGACGGGTACAACATATAAACGTCCCGCCACGCCACGTTGTAGAACGTGTAGGCTTCCCCGGCGAACCAGGCCAGCGCGCCGAGCGAAAAGAGGACCCACGTTCCGCGGAGGTCATGCCGCCGCCGCGTCGCCCGGAATGCCCGGACAACGAAAAACCCGGCGACGGCCGACGACGCCGCCAGAGCGCCCGATATCGTTACGGCTCGGGCCGCCCCTTCCCCCGGCATCGCGATTATCGCGACGCCGAGCGCGACGAGGAACGCGAGCATTACCCATAGATATGTGTTCAAGCGCCGCATCTGCTCCGCAGCTAAAATACCACGGTCGACGCCGCGCGGCAAGCGCTTTTTCGCCATAAAAAATGCCCGGCCTTGGGGCCGGGCCTTTTTACCGCTTCGCCTGAATTATCTTACCGCGTTACTACCATCTTCCGCGCCGCCGA
>DATKXQ010000177.1:0-3404 GCA_035528975.1 bacterium | reverse complement strand
GGCGCGGCCTGGGCGATATGCCGGCCAGCGGCCTGGCGCTGCGGGAGGAGTACGCGCGTTTCGACGCCGCGGCCGCGGTCCCGGCCGACGTCGAACAGACCGTTCCGGACGTCGGCTGCATCTGCGGCGACGTGCTGACGGGCGCGAAGGTTCCGAGCGAGTGTTCGCTCTTCGGCGGCGCGTGCACGCCCGAGGCGCCGGTGGGGCCGTGCATGGTATCTTCCGAGGGGAGCTGCGCCGCGGCGTTCAAATACGGCTATGAGTGAAGAATTAATACAGATGGGTCACGGCGCCGGCGGCGTCTTGATGCGGCGGCGCGGCGCCGACGTCTTCGCGCGCCACTTCGACAACCCGGCGCTGCGCGAGCTCGACGACGCGGCGACGCTGGAGTTGCCGCCGGGCAAAGTGGCGTTCACGACCGACGCGTACGTCGTCAAGCCGCTGTTCTTCCCCGGCGGCGACATCGGCAAGTTGGCGGTGTGCGGGACCGTCAACGACCTGGCGGTCATGGGCGCGGTGCCGAAGTACCTCGCGGCCTCGTTCACGCTGGAGGAGGGTTTGCCGCTCGCGACGCTGGAGCGCGTCGTGGCGTCGATGGCCGCGGCGGCGCGCGGGGCGAACGTCGAGGTGGTGTGCGGCGATACCAAGGTGGTGGCGCGGGGCGAGGCCGACGGCATCTTCATCACCACCGCCGGCATCGGCGTCTACGAGCGGGGCGGGCCGGCCCGGGCGCCGCTGGAGCCGGGCGACGCGGTCGTGTTGAGCGGGACCGTGGGCGACCACGGCGTCGCCGTCATGGTGGCGCGCGAGCAGTTCAAGCTGGAGGCGACGATAGCGAGCGACTGCGCCTCGCTTCACGAGCTATGCGCGGTCATGGCGGAGGCGGCGCCGGGGATACGGTTCATGCGGGACCCGACGCGCGGCGGCCTGGCGGCGGCGCTCAACGAGGCCGCGGCCTTAAGCGGCGTGGGCCTCGAGGTTTACGAGGAGAAAGTCCCGGTGAATGAGGACGTCGCCGCCGTGTGCGAGATACTGGGCCTCGACCCCTATTTCGTCGCCAACGAGGGAAAGGTGGTCGCGGTCGTGCCCGCGGCCGAGGCGGAGGCGCTGGTCGCGGCCATGCGGGCCCACCCCCTCGGCGCGGCGGCGGCCGTGATAGGCGAGGTCGTGGCGGAGCCGAAGCGGGTGTACGTACGGACCGCCGTCGGCGGGACGCGCGTGCTCCAGATGCCGTTCGCCGACCAGCTGCCGAGGATATGCTGACGTGCACGAGCTGGGGGTAGTGAACGCGCTCGTGGAGCAACTCCGCACCGAGGTCGAGCGGTTGGGCGTCGCCGGGAAGGTCACCGCGGTTAACCTGAAGCTCGGCGCGCTGACGACGTTCGTGCCGGCGGCGATGACCTTCTACTTCGAGGCGCTGACGAAGGGGACGGAGCTCGAGGGCGTGGCGTTGGCCGTCGAGGAGATCCCGGTGGCGGGGAAATGCGGCCGCTGCGGCGCAACCCTCACGCTCGAGGCGCCGCCCTTCCTCTGCGCGGCGTGCGGCTCGCCGGATTTGGAAATCGTCACCGGCCGGGAGTTGTTGATAGACTCGCTCGAGGTGAAAGACGACGGCGAAGGGTAGGTGCCGATGGAGATAAAGATCGTAAAGAAAGTGCTCGCGGCCAACGAGAAGCTGGCCGACGAAATCCGGGAGCTGCTGGCGCGCAAGGGCGTTTACGCTTTCAACCTCATAGGGGCGCCGGGGGCCGGGAAGACCCTTCTGTTGGAAAGCACCTTCGACGCGGCCGCGGCCGACATCAGGCCCGGGGTCGTCGAGGGCGACATCGCCACCACCGCCGACGCCGAGCGGCTCCAGCGCTTCGGCGTCCCGATAGTTCAGATAAATACCGGCCCCTTCGGCGGCGATTGCCACCTGGCGCCCAACCTCATCCGGGCCGCGTTGGACGAGCTGCCGCTCGACGACGTGGACGCCGTTTTCATCGAGAACGTCGGCAACCTGGTCTGCCCGGCGGAGTTCTACGTCGGCGAGAACGAGAAGGTGGTCGTGCTCTCGGTGACCGAAGGGGAGGACAAACCGCTCAAGTACCCGCTGGCGTTCCGGGAGGCGGCGGCCGCGGTGATAACGAAAATCGACCTCTTGCCGCATCTCGACGTCGACGAGGCCGCGCTGCGGGAGAACGTCGCGGCCGTCAACCCCAAGCTCGCGGTCTTCGCGCTGTCGGCCAGGACGGGCGAGGGCCTGGCGGCGTGGGTGGATTACGTCAAAAGTAAAGTCGCCGGCGGCTAAAGGCCGGCCCGAAGCGAAACGGTTAACGGCGAAAGGGGAGAACGGAACCGAGAGGGGTGCTTATGGAACACGTGAAAGGAACGGTGGATTGCGGCGACGTCGTGCTGTTCGCGCTCTCGACGTGCGTGTGGTGCAAGAAGACGCGCCACCTGCTCGAGGAGTTGGGCGTGACGTACGACTACGAGTACGTAGATTTGGCGAGCCGCGCGCGCCAGGACGAGATTGAGGCCGAAATCTCCGCCCGGGTCGAGCGGCCCGCGTACCCGACGCTGTGCACGGTGGAGGGCTGCGTCGTCGGCTACCGGCCCGACGCCGTCCGAGAACTGCTGGGCCTTTAAGGAGGAGCGGCATGGCCGAGCTCGACCCGAAAGAGGTGGACGCGCTGTACGAAAAGCTCGAGCGCGAGGCGAAGGCCGGCGGCTACAACCTCAACCCCGACCGCGAGTTCACCCGGGCGCTGATGGAGGGGTTGCTCACCAACGTAAAACGCTACGGTTACATGGCGTGCCCGTGCCGCCGCGCCGCGGGCGACCGGACAGAGGACCTCGACGTCATCTGTCCCTGCGACTACCGCGACGCCGACCTCGGCGACTACGGCGCGTGCTACTGCGCGCTGTACGTCTCGAAGGACGTGGGCGACGGCAAGGCGGAGGCCGGAGCCATCCCGGAGCGGCGCCCCGCGAAGCGGGAGGACAGGCCGCAGTTTCGCGGGAAGGCCGTGGCGGCGCCGGGCCTCAAGGTATGGCGGTGCCGCGTGTGCGGGTACCTGTGCGCGCGGGAAGGGCCGCCCGAGGTCTGCCCCGTATGCAAGGCGACCCGGGACCGGTTTGAGCCGTTCGACCTCGCCGGAGCCTAAACTTAATCATCCCGGAAAATTAATAAAGCCGGCGGCTGCCGGCTTTTTTTTGCGTGAAAAATGGAAGGCGGGCGCCGCTCACGCCGTCACGACGTTGTCCCCCTCGTACCCGAGGCGGCGCGCCACGCCGCGGGTATCGACGACGAGCGCGGCCTCGCGCAGGACCATCTCGTAGTTTACGGCCGTATGGTCCGTGATGATGACGACGGCATCGTACGTCTTTAGCGAGCCGGCGTCGAGGGGCGCCGACGTCAGGCC
>DATKXQ010000176.1:0-15866 GCA_035528975.1 bacterium | reverse complement strand
AACGTTACCTTAGTAGAGTGATGAGCCGAAATGACGAAACCCCGTCTCGCTGAGAGGCGGGGTTTTTTAATCGTCGCCGCCGCGGCCGTGGGTTTTAACCCGCGGAACGGCGGGCGGCGGCGCGACGCGCTTCCCGAATCCCCTTTAACAAGGCGTCGTTTCCCGCTGGTATTAATGATACTTCCGGCACCGATGCCCTACAGTATTACCTTGACAACGGATATCCACTCTGTTAAGCTGTTAAATTAAGCGGTATATAATAAAATCAGCCTCTCGTCGCACCTCACCAACGAAGAGGATTATTATGAAGGCAAAAAAAGTTACCGTTCTCGTTACGCTGGCGGCCGCGCTCGTCGCGGCCTGGGCGGCCGGCCCGGCCTACGGCCAATCGGAGGTCGAGACCCGCAACCGCGCGCTCGAGTCCTTCGAAGAGGGTATGAAGCTCTTCGAGGCCAGCAAGTTCGCGCGCGCCGTCGCCGTATTCGAGGAGGCGCTCGAGCTCTTCGACTCCATCGGCGACGTCGAGGGCGTCGCGCGCGGCAACAATATCCTCGGCTCGGTGTACGAGGTCCAGGGCGAATACGACAAGGCCGTGACGTACTACCAGAAGGCCTTGAACGACTTCGCCGCGCTGAAGGACAACGCCGGCCTGGCGCTGGTCAACAAGAACCTCGGCTCGACCTACCAGGCCAAGGAGTCGTACGACCAGGCGCTGACGTACTACGAGGAGTCGTACAACCTGTACAAGAAGGCGGCGGACGTTACGGGGCAGGCCCGGGCGCAGGCCGCCATCGGCTCCATCTACTTCGCCCGCGGCGAGTACGAGTTGGCGTTGAAGGCCTACGACGAGGCCACCGCCAAGTACGCCGGCGCCGCCGACGAGAAGATGAAGGGGCGCATGTACCTCGAGGCCGGGCAGATCGTCCTCGACAAGGGCGAGATCGACCGCGCCCTCGATTATTTCCGCAAGGGCCTTTCCATCTATGCCAAGCTCGGGGAACAGGAAGGCGAGGCCGAGGGGGAGATGCTCATAGGCCGCGTTTTCCTGGAAAAGAAAGACTACTCCGGCGCGCAGCAGCAGTTCGAGAAGTCCCGCGAGCTCTATACCAGGATCGGCAAGCAGGACGGCATCGCGCGCTGCCTGAAGTACACCGCCGACGCGCTGCGGGCACAGGGCGACGCCGCCAACGCCCTTCGCTATTACGAGCAGTCGCTGTCCATAACGCGGCGCCTCGCCGATTGGGAGGGGACGGCCGAGATCCTCAACTCCATGGGTCTCGTCTACGCGCACGCGATGAAGAACTATCGGAAGGCCGCCATATACTTCAACGACGCCATCAAGCAGTACCGCGAGATCAATAACCAAACGGGCCAGGCCGACGCGTCGTACAACGTCGGCTACGCGTACGAGATGCAGGCCGACTACAGATCCGCCCTCGATTCCTATAACGAGTCGCTGCGGATCCGTCAGGCGTTGGGGCACAAGGGCAATATCGCCGACAGCATGATCGCCATCGCGCGCATCTACAAGACGACGGGCGAGTATCCCAAAGCGCAGTCGCAGTACGAGCAGGCGCTGGATATCGTGAAGTCGCTGAAGGACAACGCCCGCCTGGCCAAGGTCACCTGGGAGATAGGCACGATCCAACAGCGCCAGGGCCAACTGGAGGAAGCGCGGAAATCGCTCGAGCGGGCGCTCTCGATTTACGAGGGCGAGAATATGACCCGGGAGATGGCGGGCGTCCAGCGGGACCTCGGCGTCGTGCTGCAGATGCTCGGCGACCAGGACGGCGCCCTCGCCCTCTTCGAGCAGTCGTCGCAGAACTACGGCCGCGAGGGCGACGATACCGGTAAAGCGCTGGCGCAGATGAACGTCGCCGACATCAAGTTCGACCGCGGCCAGTACGGCGAGGCCCTCACCAACTACGAGGGCGCGCTCGCCACGTTCCGGTCCAAGGAGGACCGCACCAATACCGCCCTGGCCCTGAACGCCGTGGGCAAAGTCAATACCGCCCAGGGCGATTTCGAAAAAGCCAACAACGCGTTCAACGAAGCGTTGGCCACTAACCGCCTGCTCCAGAACGAACTCGGCGTGGCGCAGACGATGGCCAACGTCGGCCGGATGCACTACGCCAAGGGCGACTACAACTCCGCGGCGCGCTACTTCGACGAGTCGCTCCGCATCAACCGCGCCCAGGATTACAAGCTCGGCGTGGCGGAAGTGGAGAACGACCTCGGCCTGGCGTACGTGGCCCGCGAGGACTACGACACCGCGCTCCACTATTTCGACGACGCGCTCGCGGCCTATTCCGCCATCAACGACCAGCCGGGTAAGGCCGGGACCCTCATGAACCTCGGCGCCGCGCATATGGCCAAGCGCGACTACCCGAGCGCCCTCGGGAAATTCTCGGAGGCGCTGAACATCTACCGGACGATTAAAGACCCGGCGGGCGAGGGGGCCGCGGCGGCGGCGTTGGGCGACGTGAAGTACCACCAGGAGAACTACGACGGCTCCCAGGAGGACTACAAGGTCGCGCTGACCGCGATGAACAAGGCCGGCAACACCAAGGACGTTCCCTCCGTCTACAACCGCATGGGCCTCGCGTTCGTCGCGGCCGGCGAGCACAAGAAGACGCTGGCCATGTTCGACAAGGCCCTCGAGTACGAGCGCACGGCCAACACCAAAGCGGAAATATCCGAAACGCTGGTGTACAAAGGCCGGGGCCACCTCGAGTTGGCCGAGTACGATTTCGCGAACCAGGCGTTCGGCGAAGCCCTCAGCACCTACACGTCCCTCGGCGACCAGAACGGCCAGGCCGAAGCCACCTTCGGCAAGGCCAAAGGGCTCCGGGCCCAGGGGAAGGACGACGAGGCGCTGCGGGACTTCGAGGCCGCGCTCGAGCTGTTCCGCACCGGCCGCAACCAGATGCGGGCCGCCGACGTCGGCCTGGACGTCGGCGCCATCCAATTCGAGAAGGGCCTCCACAAGGAAGCCATCCGCTCGTTCAGCGAGTCCCTCCGCGTGTACCGGACGTCGAACATCGAGAAGGGCGCGGCGCTGGCGATGAACTGGGTAGGCCGCGTATACGTCGCCCTTAAGCAGCCCGACAGCGGCCTGAAGTACCACAACGACGCGTTGGCGCTCTACCAGCAGGTCCAGGACAAGATGGGCACGGCCGAAACGCAGTACTACGTCGGCGAAGCCCAGGAGACGAAAGAGGCGTTCGACGAGGCGCTGACCGCGTACAAATCGGCTCTCGGCGGTTTCAGCGCGCTGGGCCGGGAACACTGGGTCGCGCGCACCCACGGCCGCCTGGGCGCCACCCACGAGAAGAAAGCCAACCTCAACGAGGCGCAGAGCGAGTATCAACAGGCGGTGGCCGGGTTCGAGAAGACCAGGGACGAGCCGTCGACCGCCGACGCCGCGGTCGACCTGGCGCGGGTCCAGTATCGCGCGGGGAGCGCCGACGCCGCGGTCTCGAGTTACAAGAAGGCGGAAGGCGTTTACAAGAAGCTCAACGACAACGCCGGCCAGGGCTTCTGCGAACTCCAGATGGGCATAATCGCGTACGACGGTTACGACTACAAGAACGCCGAAAAGAACTTCGACCTCGCCCTCTCCTTCTACCAGGCGGCGGGCGACGACGTGGGCCAGAGCCGGGTCCTCGTGCACCGCTCGACCTTGTTCGAGGCCGAGCTGCTTTTCGACCGCGCCATCGAGGACGCCAAGAAGGCTCAAGCTCTTGCGGAAAAGGCGGGCGAAAAGACGTACGTGGCCATGGCGCTTAACGCGTTGGGGCGGGCCGAACGCCGGAAGGGCAACGCCGACGCGGCGCTGGCCGCCCACGCCGAGGCCCTCGAGACCTACCGGGAGCTCCACGACCAGGCCGGCATAGGCGAGTCGCAGCGCCAGCTCGCGCAGGCGCGCCTCGCCTCGGGCGACATCCGCACCGCGGCGCGCGAGTTCAACGAGGCGCTCCGCATCTTCAACGCCCTGAACGACGAGGCCGGCAAGGCCCGGTCGCTGGTGGGGTTGGGCGAAGTCTTCCTCGCTCAGGGCGACACCGCGACCGCGGCCAAGTACTTCGGCGACGCGGAGGCGATTTACAAGAGCGGAAAGATCTCCGCCGGCAAGGGCGACTTCTACTACAGCCTCGGCCTCACCCTCGCCGCCCAGGGGGATTACGCCGGCGCGGTCCAGCGCTACGACAACGCGCTGGAGGTTTTCCGCCTCACGCTCCGGCCGATGGCGGAGGGCGACGCGCTGCGGGCCAAGGGCCTGGCGCAGACGGAGCTGGGCCAATACGACGTCGCCGCGAAGTCGTTCAACGAGGCCATAAGCGTTCAGAAGAAAATTCAGAATATGCCGGCGGTGGCGCGTCTCTACGTCGACCTCGGCCAACTCGCGCTGCGGCAGGAAGAGCTTTCCGCCGCCGAGAAGAACTTCGCGACGGCGCTCGATGCCGCGTCGCCGTTGAACGACAAGGGCTTCACCGCCGAAATCAAGAACCGCCTCGGCTTCACGTACGAGCTCATCGGCGTATCGAAGATAAGCCCCCGCGTCGCGACCGAGGACCCGAGCTTCTACCAGAAGGCGAAGACGCTGTACAACGAGGCGCTGGGCGCCTACCGCTCCATCGACGACAAGGCCGGCATCGCGACTTCGCTCAATCACCTCGGCTCCGCGCAGGCCCGGCTCGGCGAAACGGAGGCCGCGAAGACGGGCCATGCCGAGGCGTTGACGTTGTGGCGCGAGCTCAGGAACCAGGAGGAGGTAGCGCGGTCGCTCGTTTACCTGGGCACGGTCAACTACGCCCTCGGCGAGTACAAGGAGTCCAACAAGGTATTGACGGAGGCGCTGCGCATCTGGCGCCGCGAGGGGCGGAAGAACGACGAGGGCGTGGCGCTGAAGATGATCGCCGAGGCGCTGGGCGCGCAGGAGAACTACCGCAGCGCGCTGAAATATTGCGACGACGCGCTTGCCCTGCTGGCCGAGGTCAAGGACCAGAAAGAGGTCGGCGAGACCAACTACGACGCCGGCGTTTACCACGAGGCGCTGAAGGAGTACGCCGAGGCGGACCAATCGTACAATAAGGCGAAGCCGGCGTTCGCCGCCGTCGAGGACGAGGAGGGCCAGGCGCGCTGCCTGCGGAAGCTGGGCGACGTGTACATGGCGCAGCTCCAGTACGACAAGGGGAAGACGAGCTTCACCCAGGCGATAGAGGCCTATAAACCGCTCAGGAAGTACGAGAGCGACCTGGCCTATTGTTATCTCGTTTTGGGGGACGCGGAATACAACACCGGCAATTTAGGGGCCGCCGCGGCGGCGTACAAGAACGCCTACGCCACTTATACCCGCGTCGACGACAAGGAGAAAACCGCGCTGGCCGCGAACAAGCAGGGCCTCGTCGAGACCGGCTTCGGGAAGTTCGCCGCCGCCGAGGCGAAGCATAACGAGGCCTTGACTATTTATCAGAACATCAGGGACGACCGGGGCCGCGCGGACGCCCTCTTCTACCTGGGCCAGGTCAAAGAGAATACCCAACAGCTCAAGGAGGCGCTGACGAAATACGAGGAAGCGCTGGCTCTCTACAAGGGCGCCGGGGCGCAGCTCCGCGTCGCCGAAACCTTGAACGCGCTGGGCCTCCTGTATAATAAAACCGGCGACCCGGAGAAGGGCCGCTCGTACCTGGACCAGTCGCAGCAGCTACTGCGGTCCATCCGGGCGGGACGCTGAAGACGGGACTGACGTGGCGGTTACCGACAGTTATATCTTCGGCATCGTAGCCAACTGGAAGCAGAAGGACGCCGTGAACGGCGTGTCGTCGTGCCTGGAGGCGTTGAAGAAGCGCGGCCAGCGCTACGTTATCGAGGAACGCACCGCGGTCTGGGGAAACCTCAAAGGCGACCGGGTGGCGATAAGCGAGATGGGCGAGGCCTGCGACCTGGTCATCTCGTTCGGCGGCGACGGGACGTTGTTGTCGGTGGGCCGCCTCGTCGCGGCCAACGAGGTGCCGGTGCTCGCCGTGAACCTGGGCGGCCTCGGCTTCCTCTCCGAGATGGACATCAGTCTCATGGAGACGGCCGTCGACGCCATCCTCACGGACCGCTTCCTCGTCGAGAGCCGGATGTTGCTTTCGACCCGGCTCGAGCGGATGAGCGGAGAGGTGGAGCGGGACATCCTGGCCGTCAACGACGTCGTTTTGGGCCCCAAGGCCATTTCGCGCATCGTGACCGTCAACGCCTACATCCACCGCGAGAAGCTGTTCACGTACCGCGGCGACGGCATCATCGCCGCCACGCCGACCGGCTCGACGGCTTACTCCCTTTCCGCCGGCGGCCCCATCGTGGACCCGCGCGTCGACCTGTTGATGCTGACGCCCATATGCGCCCACTCGCTTACGGTCCGGCCGCTCATCATCCCTCCCAACCTCGAGGTCGGCATAGACGTCGCGACGCGAGGCAAGGAAGAGGTGGTCATGACCGTGGACGGCCAGGCCACGTATGCCATCGGCGAGGGCGACCGCATCTACGTAACCCGCGCCAAGAAGCGGCTTCGGTTGATACGCCTGGAGGAGAAGGATTTCTACCGGCTGTTGCAGGAGAAGCTGGGTTGGGGGATACACGATTTGGCGAAGCCGCGCGGCGAGGGGTAGTCCGATAACTCGGGTCCGGGGTAAAAAAGGCCGGCTATACGCCGGCCATAATTTTTTCCACGAGCAGGATGCGCTCCCGGTTCTCGGGGTCGTCGGGGTCGAGCTCGTAGGCGCGCCGGTATTCCGCCAGCGCCGCGGCGTACGCCCCCGTCGAGAAGTAGTACGAGCCCATATAAGTGTGGGCCTGGGGGTTTTCGGGGTCGACGAGGAGGGCGCGCCGGAAGTGCGGCTCGGCCTCGGCGTAGCGGTACATCCGGGCCAGGCAGTAGCCCAGCCGCATCTCCGCGTCGTCGTAGTCGGGGTGGAGGCTTAGCGTCAGGCCGTACTCGGCCGCGGCGGACGACCACATCTCCGCTTCCTCCAGGGCCTGCCCGCGGGCGTAGTGCTGGCCCGCCCTCCTGATGCCGGCGGAGACCTCGCGGTAGTGCGCGCGCGTGGGGAGTCCGCCGAACACGTTCGCGTCGAAATACGGGTGGTAGCGCTTCGCCTCGTAGCCGTCGTAGGGCGCGCCGACCTCGAAGACGCGGAAGGAATACGTCTCGTGGACCAGGCGGAATAGGCGCAGCGCGCGGGGCGCGAACTGCATCTTCATGCCCACGGCGTCCGCCGGCGGGTCCGGCGCCGCGGCGAAGTACCGGTCGCCCGGCGGCTCGTAGACGAGGAAGACCGGCGCGTTGAATACGACGTACGCGATGCGCCAGCGTCGGCACAGCTCGTAGAAATCTTCCTCGGGGCCCATGTAGGCCCGCGAGACGCGTACGATCTTGGGCCTGATGTCCGGCACTTCGAACATCGGGTGAAGCGCCACCGGCCGTTCGCCCCAGTACATTATCGACGCGCTCACGCCGAACTGGGCGAGGACCGGGGACCCCTCCGGCGTGTTGTCCTTCAACCAGAAGAATACGTCGTTGTCCCGCTCGCCGTAGTCCCACAACGGCTCGTCCTCTTCGACCAGGAACTCGAGCACGCGGCGCGGCAGCGTCGGCTTCGTGACGTTGAAGGCCCAGTAGAATTCGAACGCCAGGAGGCCGACGACCAGCGCCCCGCCGGCGAGTTTCGCCAGCCGCCTTCGCGCCCGCACGGCCGGCAGCACGCCCAGCACCGCCGCCCACGGCGCGAAAAATATCGTGAGGCGGACGACGAGCCAGTACAGGACCGCGGTCGCGGCCGCCATCGCCGTCGGGAACAGCGCGAGGCCGCCGGCGGTTTTGCCCCGCGCGAGGCCGCGGCCGCAAACCCACGCGAACGCGGCCGCGGCGGCCAACAGCAGCGGGCCGTATTCGAGGAGCGCGCGCTTGAGCGTGGTCGTGGCGTACGGCCCCATCCAGAATATCCGCGCGTCGAGGGGGAGCTTCGTCGGGTCGTCGGGATGTACGCCGGCGCAGCGCAGCTTCGACCATATGAGCGCGTACGCGTGGCCGTAGGCCCCGGAGCCGACGACGAGCAGCGAGGCGGCGACCAGGACCCCGGCCGCGGCGACGAGGACCCACCGCCGGCGCCGCTCGGGCGGCCGCGGCCAGAACCCCCACGCGGCGAGCGCCGCCGCCGCGGCGACGGTGGGCGACCACAAGACGCCTTTCGCCAACAGCGGCTCGTTGAAGAGCGCCGCGGCCGCGGTGCCCACAAGGAACGCCGCGCCCACGTCGCCGTACCGGCCCGGGCGGGCCGCGAGCGCCGCCAGGAATACCACGGCCAGAACCACGTTCAGGTAGAACTGGGCCATGTGCCAGCAGCTAAGCGCGTAGAGGATGCAGAGCGCGAGCGCCGCGGCCAGCGCCACTCTCGTCCGCCGGCTCGTCGGCGGCCTTTCCAAAAATAACCACGCTATCGCCGTGGCCGCGAGCAGCGCCGGCGTCGCGAAATCCTCGCGGAGGTAGTTGCCCGCGGCGCGCAAATAGGTCGGCAAACACAGCCCGTAGAGCGCGGTCGCCCCGTACGCCGGCCAAAAACGACGGAACATTACCCAGAACAAAAGGAACCCGGCCGGGACGTAGGCCGCGGCGTAAGCGGCCATGAAATACCGCAAATAAACGTAGTGGTCCGGGGCGCCCCGGGCGGCGGCCCACAGCCGATAACTCCGCCCCACCATATGGTCGGGCAGCGCCATTATCATCTCGTCGCGGCGGAAGCCCTCGGGCCACTGGACCATCGGGTCCGAGCGGGGCGGCGTATCCCCCTCCATCACCATCTCGGCGTAGCGGAAGCGCACCAGCGATTCCGAGTACATCTTGTTCTCGGGAGGGGAGAGTGCGAAGACGACGTAGACGCGGGCGGCGACGAGCGCCAGGACCGCTACCGCGGCCGCGGCTAAGACCGCGCCGCGCCGGCGGAGCAGGCCGGAGTAGAGGGCGTGGGCCCGGGAGCCGATTTTCGAGAAGAGGGTCGCCATTTAAAAAGGCCCCCGCGGGGGGGCCGTGCGCCGCTACGTTTCGCGGCCGGCTGTCCTTATAAGGTCCAAGGCGACTACCTGCCGCTGTATCTGGTTCGTACCTTCGTATATCTGCGTTATCTTGGCGTCGCGGAAATATTTCTCGATCGGATATTCGCGCATGTAGCCGTAGCCGCCGAATATTTGAAGCGCGTCGGTCGCCACCTGGACCGCGGTGTCGGAGGCGAAGACCTTGCAGGCCGCGGAGTAGCGGCTAAGGTCCTTGGCGCCGGAGTCGATCATGCGCGCCACCGCATAACAGAACGCGCGCGCGGCTTCGGTCTGCGTCGCCATGTCGGCGAGCATGAATTGTATTCCCTGAAAACTGGAGATGGGCTGGCCGAATTGGCGGCGCTCCTTGGCGTAGGCCAGCGCGTGGTCCAACGCTCCCTGGGCCACGCCGACCGCCTGCGCTCCCACGCAGGGCCTCGTTCGGTCGAACGTCCGCATGGCCGTGATAAAGCCCGTGCCCTCTTTGCCGAGCAGGTTCGCGGCCGGTATTCTACAGTCGTTGAATATCAGCTCGCGGGTGGCGGAGGCGCGAATGCCGAGCTTGTCCTCTTTTTTGCCGAACTCGAAGCCGGGGGTGCCTTTCTCGACGATAAACGCGCTGAGGCCGCGAGGGCCGCGCGAGGGGTCCGTGGACGCGAAGACGCTGTAGATTTCCGCCTCGCCGCCGTTGGTTATCCACTGCTTCGTGCCGTTGAGCACGTAGAAGTCGCCGTCGCGGCGGGCCCGGGTGCGGATGCCCGACGGGTCGGACCCGGCTTCGGCCTCCGTGAGCGCGAACGCCGCCAGCGCCTCGCCGGCCGCCAGGCGCGGCAAGAACTTCTTCTTCTGTTCGTCGCTGCCCACTATGAGTAGGGGCTCGGCGCCGAGCGCCGTTCCTAGAAGCGCGAGCGCGATGCCGGAGCAGGCGCGGGAGAGTTCCTCCGCGACGATGCACAGCTCGAGGATTCCCATCCCCAGGCCGTCGTACTCCTCGGGTATAAAAACGCGGAACAGGTCCGCCCGGGCGAAGACCTTGACTATATCCCACGGAAATTCGTCGTGGCGGTCGTAGTACTCCGCTTGGGGCGCCACCGTATTCCGGGCGATGTCGCGCGCTAATTTCCGGATCTCGCGTTGTTCCTCTGTAAGCAGATAATCCATAGCCCGACTTCGTACGTTGTGCGCTCTCGGCCTTAGGTCCGAGGGCGCTTTTTCGACCTCAGCGTTTGCAGCGTTTTATGCGCCGCCCGCATCTCGGCGTCCTTTTTGGAGCGGCCCCTCCCCTTGCCGTAGAGGTTCCCTTTGATCTCTACGCCGACGACGAAGACGGCGCTGTGTTGGGGGCCGGTACGCGAGAGGACGCGATAGGAGGGGTTTTCGCCGAAGCGCTCGAGCGCCGCGCGCTGCAGGAGCGATTTATAGTTTTCCAGGTTGCCGCGCGATACGACGGCCTGGATCCGCTCCTCGAGTTGGTTGATTACGAACTCTTTGGTTTCCTCGAGCGTCGACGACAGGTACAGCGCTCCCACCAGCGCCTCGAAAGTATCCGATAATATGGAGGGTTTGCGGCGGCCGCGGCTGAGCACTTCGCCCTTGCCGAGGTTCAGGAGGCGGTTTAGCCCCAATTTGGTGGCGGCATCGGAGAGCGCGGCTTGACTAACGACGTCGCTCTTTATCTTGGTCATGTCGCCCTCGTTCATCGCGGGGAAAGAATTGTACAGGTGTTCTACGATGAAGAGGCCGATGACGGAATCGCCCAGAAACTCGAGGCGTTCGTAATCCGCCATTTCCTGTTCGGACTCGTGGGCGAACGAGGTGTGGGTCAACGCCTGGTCGACGAGGGAGAGGTCGGCGAGGTAAACGCCGTGCTCCTGGCAGAAATGTTTTAACTCCCGGAGGCGTTCCTTCGGGAGCTCGTCGTCGAAGAGGTATCCTTCGAACCTGTCCTGGCGACCTAATATCTTTTCGAATATGTTCGACATAATTAGCGGGGTGAAACGTAGCCTATACTCGTTTGAAAACCAGCGTCGCGTTCTGTCCCCCGAAGGCGAAGGAGTTGGTGATGGCGACGTCGACCTTCGCCTCGCGCGCCTCGTTGGGTACGTAGTCGAGGTCGCATTCGGGGTCCGGGTATTCGTAGTTGATGGTCGGGTGGATGATGCCGTTTTTAATGGTCAAGGCGGTGGCGACGCCCTCTACGCCGCCGGCGGCCCCGAGCAAATGCCCCGTCATGGATTTGGTGGACGAGATCGGGGCCCGGTAGGCGTATTCGCCGAATACGTTTTTGATGGCCTTCGTCTCGGCGGCGTCGTTCAAGGGGGTGGACGTGCCGTGGGCGTTGATGTAGTCGACGTCCTCCGGGTTCAAGCCGGCGTGTCCCAGGGCCATGCTCATGGCGCGGGCGCCGCCCGTGCCCTCCGGGTCGGGGGCCGTTATGTGGTACGCGTCGGCGGTCATGCCGTAGCCGACGATCTCGGCGTAGATGTCGGCGCCGCGCTTGCGGGCGCGTTCGTATTCCTCCAGTATGAGGATGCCGGCGCCCTCGCCGATTACGAAGCCGTCGCGCTCGCGGTCGAAGGGCCGGGAGGCGTGTTCCGGGTCGTCGTTGCGCGTCGAGAACGCCTTCATCATGCAAAAGCCGGCGCAACCGAGGGGGGTGATGGCGGCTTCGGTCCCGCCGGCGATTATAACGTCGGCGTCGCCCCGTTCGATGACGCGGTAGGCGTCGCCGATGCAGTGCGCCGCGGTGGCGCAGGCGGTTACGACGCAGGAGTTGGGCCCCCGGGCGTTAAAGAATATGGAGATTTGGCCCGCCGCCATATTGGAGATCAACATGGGGATGAGCAGCGGCGTGACGCGGCGCGGCCCCTTCTTCAGCAGTATCGCGTGCTGCTCCTCGATGACGCCTATGCCGCCGATGCCCGAGCCGACGATGACGCCGATGCGGCTCGGCTCGAGGTCGTCCGTACCCACCTCCAGGGCCGCGTCGTTCATGGCCATCACGGCCCCGGCCAATGCGAATTGGACGAAGGTGTCCATCCGCCGGAGCGCCTTGGCTTCGATATATTGCTCGGGATGGAAGTCCTTGACTTCGCAGGCGATCTTGCTCGAGAACGCTTCGGCGTCGAAATGGGTTATGGGGCCGGCGCCGCCGCGCCCCGCGACCAGGTTGTCCCAGTACTCCCCAACGTTATTGCCGTTGGGGGCGACGACGCCTAAGCCGGTTACTACGACCCGCCGGTTCATCATCTTTGCGTCTCCTCGCGCGCTACGGTAACCCAAACGCGTACCGGGCGCCGCGGGCCGGTCCCGGCCCATAGTACGACGCGGCTAAGGCCGGCCGGCGCAAAAGCCTCCTTCGGGCCCGGGGCCACGCCACGGGGTACCCCTACCAACTAATCACCTTTCTTCGCGATTATATAGTCTACCGCTTGCTGGACGGTGGTTATTTTTTCCGCCTCTTCATCCGGTATCTGGATGTCGAATTCCTCTTCGAGCGCCATGACCAGTTCCACCGTATCCAACGAGTCGGCACCCAGGTCCTCGATGAACGAAGCTTCCGGCGTAACCTGTTCCGGCGTTACGCCCAATTGCTCCACGATGATCTCTTTGACTTTTCCGGCAACGTCTGCCATTGAGAATTTCCTCCTGCGATGGATGATAAAAACGCCTTAGAATGGACTCCGATATTCACATCATCATGCCGCCGTCGACGAAGAGGAGGTGGCCCGTCAGGTACGAGGAAGCCTCGGATGCCAGGAACGCTACTGCGTCGGCGACGTCTTCCGGCGTGCCGTAGCGACCCGCCGGGATTAATTTCTTATACTCCTCGCGTATCTCGGGGGCGAGGGCCGCGGTCATCTCGGTCTCGATGAAACCGGGCGCGACGGCGTTGACGTTGACGCCGCGGCCGGCGAGCTCTTTGGCCACCGTCTTCGTCAGGGCGATGACGCCGGCCTTGGAAGCCGCGTAGTTCGCCTGGCCCGGGTTGCCCATAACGCCTATCACCGAAGACACGTTTACGATCTTTCCCGAGCGCTGCTTCGCCATAACGCGCCCCGCGGCCCGGCAGAAGTAGAACGCCCCGAAGAGGTTTACTTTGAGGACGAGTTCGAACTCCTCGTCGGTCATGCGGAAGAGGGGCCGGTCGCGAGCTATGCCGGCGTTGTTCACCAGTATGTCGATGGAGCCGAATTCGCCGGCGACGCTCGAGACGAACCCGTTTACCGCTTCGCTGTCGGCGACGTCTACGACGTAGCCGCGGGCCCGTACGTCGAACTCCTCCGCCAGCGCTTCGGCGGTGGCTTCGACCTCGTCGGCCAGGATGTCGCACAGCGCGAGGGCGGCGCCGCCTCGGCCGAGCCGGGCCGCGATGGCGCGCCCTATGCCCCGGGCCGCGCCCGTCACGATGGCAACTTCGTTCTCGAATTCAGGCATATATCGCCCCCGCGGTTTCGAGGCCCTCACAGCTCTGATTTGCGGCACGCCTCCGCCGCGGCCTCCAGCGAGGCCGCATCGTTCACGTTGTACACGACGACGTCGCGTTTGACTTTTTTAAACATCCCGCTCAGCACGCGGCCGTGGCCGAACTCCACCACCGTGCTCACGTCGCCGGCGACCATGCGGTCCAGCGTCTGGCTCCAGCGTACGGGGTGCGCGATCTGTTTGTACAAGAGGTCCCGGATGACCTCCGGTTGGCTCGCCGCCTTGCCCGAGGCGTTGGCGATGAACACCGCGTTCGGCGGCTCGAGCGCCGGGCCCCGGAGCGCGTCCTTCATGCGTTCCGCCGCGCCGGCCACGAGCGGCGAATGGAAGGCCCCCGAGACTTTGAGGGGTACGAATTTGCCGCCCCGCTCCCCGGCCAACTCGCCCGCCCGGGCGACGCCCTCCGCCGTGCCGGATATCACCAGCTGGCCCGGCGTGTTGTAGTTTGCCGGCACTACCAACCCGGCGGCGGAGGCCTCCCGACATATGTCTTCTACGGCGTCGTCCGCCAGGCCCATGACCGCCGCCATCGTCCCCGGGTTTTCCGCGCAGGCGTCGGCGATGAAGCGCCCCCGCCGGCATACCAGCGAGGCCGCGTCGTCGAACGACAGCGCGCCGGCGGCGTACAGGGCGGTGAATTCGCCCAGGCTGTGGCCGGCGTAGAAGTCCGCGGCGACGGGGCAGCGCTCGCCGAAGAGGTCGTAGCAGGCCGCCGAGAGGGCGAAGATCGCCGGTTGGGCGTTCTCGGTGGCCACCAGCGTCTCCTCCGGCCCCGCGAGCGTTATCGCCTTGAGGTCGCGGCCCAACGCCGCGGACACCTTGGCGAAGTACTCGTCCACTACGGGTTCGCGCTCGAACAGCTCGGCGCCCATGCCGACCGCCGCGGAGCCCTGCCCCGGGAATACGAAAGCCATCGTCATAAGCCGGTACCCCCAACGCCTTGAGCTTCTTGCCCTCTTAAATTAACGGTGAATCTTCCAAAGGTCGCGAGCGGTTTAAAGTTATTACTAATATATTCGGCCAAGATCGGGCAATAGTCGTCGAAGCTCCGGCCCCCAACTCTGGTCGTGGAAGTTACGATTACCCTTAGTCCTTTCTCCTTCCATCGCGCGACCTCGGCTAGTTGGTCCTCCTCGCTTAGATAACCGGGCATGAAGTCGTTGTAACGCCCCGGGAAATTGCGGCCGGAGAGGACCAGCAGCGTCGCCTCCACCGGGACGACCACGAGCGGCTCGTCGCGCCTCAGCGTCCGGTCCACGCAGTTGACGGTATCGCGTACGTCCTGGACCTCCGCCATCTTTACGACGAACGGCGCCCGTACGTTGGGAAAACGCTCCCGCGCGTCGAAGATGACGCGTTTCGCCTCGACGCTGCTTTTCAATTCTACGAACTGGCTTAGCTGCCAGGCGGCCGCGGGAATCATCGCGGTCAGCATCAGGCCCGAGGCCGCACCGAACGCGACTCGTTTCCATCGGCCCCACCACGCGCCGTTGCTCAGTACCGCCGCCCACATCAACGTGGTGCAGGCGAGGGAGAAGGTGAGGTGGGCCCGGTCGGCGCGGGGGAAGATTTGTAGGTGCAGGGCGAGGAGAAACAGCAGCGAGAAGGCCAGCAACGCCCGGCGTTTGCCCCGCCAAAAGAAGATCGCGAGCGCCGCGGCGACGGCGAAGCCGACCCACGGCAGGTGGAAGGCCCAGGTCCACGTCCCGGCCGCGACCTTCGCCGGCCCGACGAGCATGGCGAGCGGTATCGCCGCCGCGACGGCCGCGCCCGCGACGATGAGTCTATTACGCCAACGTTTCAAAGCGATCCCTGCGCAAAACGCCGTGACCCCCAAAACCGCCACCAGCTCCGGCCCCGACGGCCACGGTTGGCCGATCGCCATGCTGACGCGGTGACGTAGCAGCGGGAAGGCGACGAGGTCGTGGAACGCGGCGCCGCCCGCGCCCGAGGCGACGAGCCACGCCAGAGCCGGCACCACCGGTAACGATAACGCCGCGAGGAAAAACGCCAAGCTCTTTCCCAACCTTATTTCCTTAACTTTCGCCAAATAGACAATCAACGCTATCCAGGCTATCGCGAGGTAGACGGCGACGTTGTGTTTGAAGAGGGCCGCGACGCCTACCGTCAACCCTCCCCATAAGAACTTGCTGTGGGAAGGTTTATCCAACGTCGTTATTGCGAAGGCCGCCGATAACAACCCCGCTCCTACCGCGAGCCACGTCGGCTGCATAAGGTTGAACATGGGCGGCCCCCATGCCACGAAGAACGCCCCCGTCAACGCCGCAAGCCAAATTGATTTGGTT
>DATKXQ010000175.1:0-6439 GCA_035528975.1 bacterium | reverse complement strand
CTTCATCGCCTGGACCGCGTCCCCCGACTCCGGAACGACGACCACCGCCGTCGTGTCCGCGGAGTTGGCGACGTCGAGCTCGCTCTGGCCCACGCCCACGGTCTCGATGAGGACGACGTCGAAGCCGAAGGCGTCCATCGTCAGCGCGACTTCGCCGGTCGCTTTGGCCAGGCCTCCCAGGCTGCCGCGCGTCGCCATGCTCCGGATGAAGACGCGCTCGTTGCCGGCGAGGTCGTGCATGCGGATGCGGTCGCCCAACAGCGCGCCGCCCGTGAACGGGCTCGTGGGGTCGACGGCGACGACGCCGACGGTTTGGCCCGCGGCGGCGTAGCGGCCCGCCAGGTGCGAGACCAGCGTCGACTTCCCGGCGCCCGGGGGGCCGGTGACGCCGATGAGGTACGCGCGGCCGGCCCGGCCGTATATCCGCCGGAGGAAGTCGCGGTAGCCGTCGGCCTCGTCCTCCACCGCCGAGATGGCCCGCGCCAGCGCCAGCCGGTCGCCGGCCAGGAAGCGCTCCAGGAAGTCGGCCGCCGTTACTACGCCGGCTCCCCTCAAAACTCTATCCCTTTCCGCGCCGCGACGCCGGCCCGGTAGTGGTGCTTTATCTCCTTCACTTCGCTCACCAGGTCCGCGGCGGCGGCGAACTCGGCGGGCGCGTCTCGGCCCGTGAGGACGAGCTCCATCTCGGGAGCTTTTCGCGATATGAGGTCCAAGACGTCTTTTACGGCGACGAGGCCGTAGTCGGCGGCGACGTTCACCTCGTCCAGGATTACGAGGTCGTAGGCGTTCTCGGCGACGACCTGTCGCGCCCGGGCCAGCGCTTCTCGCGCCAGCGCCACGTCCTCGGCCGCCGGCTCGTCGCGGTCGACGAAGGTCTCGCGGCCGTACTGCTCGACGTCGAAGCCGTCGAGGCGGCGCGCGGCGTCCAGCTCGCCGTAGTTTATCCGGCCCTTCATGAACTGGACGACGAGGACGCGGGCGCCGTGGCCCCAGGCGCGCAACGCCAAGCCGAGGGCGGCGGTGGTCTTGCCCTTGCCGTCGCCGGTATAGACCTGGACCGTGCCTTTCGCGCCGAACATAGGTTCCCGTCCGCCGGCGGAGCGCGCCGGTTCGGGCCGCCGGGCCCGAGGCGGAGGCGCGCCGAGGCGTTCAGTTTGGTGTGGAAAAGGGATTATTTTATAACATCGGCTTGTAAGAGGTGTCAATAACTCTTTTGCGGGACCGGGAAATCGGCGGGGCGCGGCGGCCGGCACCGCCCCGTCCCGAAATGCCTTGTCTTAACCCTATGCTTATGGTAATCTTAGACGGGATAAGATACGATAATAACGGGCGGACGACCGTCGTTCCGTCCGCCGGAGGTTTTGATGAAGCGAACACTCCGGGGATTGCTCCCCTGGCTTATAATAATTCTCGCCGTCGCGACGGTGTATCAGTTCTTCGTGGCCAAGTCCGAGCACGTCGCCAAGATCCCCTATTGGAAGTTTACGGACCTGCTCGCGAAGGGCGTCGTTGCCACCGTAACGCTGCAGGAGAATAAGATAACGGGCGAGCTGAGCCGCGAGGCCCGCACCGAGGGCGACGCCAAGCCCTTTACGATGTTCAAGACCCAGGCGCCGGTCGTGGACTCGGATTTCGTCGCGAAGCTGGAAGGCGCCGGCGTCAAGGTCGATACCCAGGATGCGCGGTCGATGTGGTTCACCATCCTCGTCTCGGTGGGGCCCTACATACTCCTGTTCGCGTTTTTCATATGGCTCTTCCGCCGCATGCAGAGTCCCAATAACAAGGCGCTCTCGTTCGGCAAGAGCCGCGCGCGCCTCTTCGACGAGGGCAAGCAGAAGGTCACGTTCGAGGACGTGGCCGGCGCCGAGGAAGCGAAGGAGGAGCTGCAGGAGATAATCGAGTTTCTGAAAGACCCCCGCAAGTTCCAACGGCTGGGGGGGAAGATCCCCAAGGGCGTGCTGTTGGTGGGGCCGCCGGGCTCCGGCAAGACGCTGATGGGGAAGGCGGTCGCGGGCGAGGCCGGCGTGCCGTTCCTCTCCATCTCGGGCTCGGACTTCGTCGAGATGTTCGTGGGCGTCGGCGCCTCGCGCGTCCGCGACCTGTTCGACGAGGCCAAGAAGCGGGCGCCGTGCATCGTCTTCATCGACGAGCTGGACGCCGTAGGCCGCCTGCGGGGCGCCGGCCTGGGGGGCGGCCACGACGAGCGCGAGCAGACCCTCAACCAGCTCCTGGTGGAGATGGACGGCTTCGAGAGCAACGAGGGCGTCATATTGCTGGCGGCTACCAACCGCCCCGACGTCCTCGACCCGGCGCTTCTCCGCCCCGGCCGTTTCGACCGCACCGTCGTCGTCGACCGGCCGGACATCAAGGGCCGCCTCGGCATATTACAAGTCCACACGCGCGAGATACCCCTGGCCGCCGACGTCGACCTCGAGATGGTGGCGCGGGGCACGCCGTACTTCTCGGGCGCCGACCTGGCGAACCTCGTCAACGAGGCCGCGCTGCTCGCGGCCCGCAAGGACCGCGACGAAGTGACGCGGGCGGACATGGAGGAGGCGCGCGACAAGGTGATGATGGGGCCGGAGCGCAAGAGCCACGTCATCAGCGAGAAGGAGAAGGAGATCGCCGCCTACCACGAGGTAGGCCACGCGCTGGTGGCCAAGCTCACGCCCGGCTCCGACCGGGTGCACAAGGTCACCATCATCCCGCGCGGCATGGCGCTGGGCCTCACGCAATCTTTGCCCGAAGAAGAGAAGCACATGTACTCGAAGGAGTTCTGCGAAATATTGCTCGACCACATGATGGGCGGCCGGGCCGCGGAGATGCTCGTCTTCGACCAGGAGACCTCCGGCGCCGGCAACGACATCGAGCGCGCCACCGAGCTCGCCCGCAAGATGGTATGCGACTGGGGCATGAGCGATACGCTCGGGCCCGTGGCCTTCGGCAAGCGGGAGGAGGCCATATTCCTCGGCCGCGAAATAGCGCAGCACCGGGATTATTCCGAGGAGACGGCCCAGACCATCGACGGCGAGATCCGGCGCATCGTGGAGGCCGGGTACGCGCGGGCGCATAAGCTGTTGAAGAAAAATAAGACGAAGCTCGAGCTCATCGCCAAAGAGTTGCTCGAGCGCGAGACCCTTACCGGCGACGAAATAGATACCCTGCTCGCCGGCAAACAGCTGCCGCCCTTCACGAAGCAGCCGGTGGCGAAGAAGAAAGTGACCAAAGAGGGCCGCGCTCGGAAAATGGCGCCGAAGACGCGAAGGGTACCCGACGCCAAGCCGGCCCTTGAGACGGAATGACGGACGACAACGACGACCCCCTTTCGGTCCGAAGCGTGCACCTCGATTCGCCGCCGGCGGCGCGCGAGCTGATGGCCGCCGTCGGCGTCGCGCCCCGCGGCGTCCAGATTATGGCGGCGAAGTTCACCTCCCGGGCTATCTACGTCAAGGACTTGCACCCGGCCGCGGCCAATATCGTCAAGCAAGTGGCGTTGTCTTCGGGCGCCGAGGCCGCCGTCCACAGGGACGCGGTCACGTGCCGCGCCGCTCGGAGCGACGCCGTTTTGTTCGGCACCGCCAAGCAACTATCCTCGGTGGGCCAAAAACTGACGGGTCAGGATTTCGGCCTGGACGCCGTGGGCCGGGCGATATCGCGGGCCGTGGCCTCGTGGGACGCCGTCCCCGAGCTGACGCTTAAGGGGGAGCGCCGGCGCCTCGAGCCGCCGCTGGTGATGGGCATCCTGAACGTCACGCCCGACTCGTTTTCCGACGGCGGCGAGTTCGCGGACCCGGCCGCCGCGGTGGCGCGCGCGCGGCAGTTGTTCGCGGAGGGCGCCGCCGTCGTGGACGTGGGCGGCGAGTCCACGCGCCCCGGCGCGGCCTACGTCTCCGAGAAGGAGGAGCTGCGGCGCGTGATGCCGGTGGTGGAGGCCGTGGCCGGGGAGGCGCCGGTGTCGGTGGATACGCGCAAGGCCGGCGTCGCGAGGCGGGCGGCCGAGGCCGGCGCGGCCATGATAAACGATGTCTCCGCGGGCCGCGACGAGCCGGCGACGGCGGAGGTGTGCGCCGAGTTCGACCTCCCGTACGTCGTCATGCACATGCGGGGCACGCCGGGCGACATGCAAAGTGACCCGCGCTACGACGACGTCGTCGGCGAAGTGCGGGATTTCCTGGCGGCGCGAGCCGCGTGGGCGAAGGCCCGTGGCGTGCGGCAGGTGATAGTCGACCCCGGCATCGGCTTCGGCAAGAACGTCGAGCACAACCTAACGCTCATAAACAATATCCCGGCGCTGGCGGATTTGGGGTACCCGGTGATGGTCGGGCACTCGCGCAAATCCTTCATCGGGAAGCTGACGGGGGCGGAGGTGGACGGCCGCCTCGGCGGCTCGGTGGCGGCGGCGCTCGTCGCCGCCCGGCGCGGCGCCCACTTGCTCCGCGTCCACGACGTCGCCGCGACGGCGCAGGCACTCGCGGTCGCCGCGGCCGCGGGCGGGCGTTGACATGTTCGGCCTAACCTTCAGAGTCCAAGACGCGGTCGACATCCTGGTGATGGCGTTCGTCATCTACCGGTTGATGTTGATGGTCAAGGGGACGCCGGCCGCGCCGATGGCGGCGGGGGTGGCCATCCTCGGCGTCGTCGCGGGGGCGGCCTCGCTTCTGGGCCTCCATTCCATAAATTGGTTCTTCGAGCATTTGCGCGGCGTGTGGCTGCTGGCGGCGCTGATAGTTTTCCAGCCCGAGGTCCGCAAGGCGCTGGGCCTTATCGGCAAGAACCGGCTGGTGCGGGCGGTCCTGGGCCGCAAGGAGACGACTATAGACGTCCTCGTCAACACGGCCTTCGAGTTCGCCGCCCGGCGGATCGGCGCGCTGTTCGTCTTCGAGCGGACCGTGCCGCTGGGCAACTACGTGGAGCGGGGCGTCCGTCTTAACAGCGAGATTTCGCGGGAGCTTTTGACCGCGATATTCGAGGCGCATTCGCCGCTGCACGACGGCGCCGCCATAATAGAGGGCGACCGCGTCGCCGCCGCGGCGGTGATGCTGCCGCTGACCGAGAACCCGGAGGTGGCCAAGAGCCGGGGCGCGCGCCACCGCGCGGCGCTGGGCATCACGGAGGTGACGGACGCCGTAGTCGTCATCGTCTCGGAGGAGACGGGGCGGGTGTCCATAACCGCGGACGGGACGCTGCACGCGGTCGCGGCGGTCGAGGATTTGAAGGCGTCGCTGCAGGATTATTTGAAAGGAAGGCTGTAGCGGTTTTATGGCGCGGCACGTGGAGATGGAGCTGCGCGGACGCCTGAGGCGTCTGTTCGCCAACCTGGGGCTCAAGATTTTCGCCCTCTTGCTCGCGACGGCGGTGTGGTTTTTAATCGCCAGCGGCCGCGTGGCCTACCGCGAGGTCGAAGCCCCGGTCGAGCTGAAGGGCGTACCGGAGGGAGTCACGGTCGACGGCCCCGAGCCGGCGAACGTTTCCCTGCGCGTCGCGGGGAAAGGCCGGGACCTGTTCCGCCTCCGGCCGACGGATTTCAAAGTCGTCATAAATTTGGCCGACGAGGAGGTCGGCGCCCACATTTTCGAGCTTACGCCGGCCGACGTCATCTACTCCGGCGGCGAGGGAATCGCCGTCGAGGAAATACTGAGCGAAAAGGCCGTGGCCGTCGAGCTGGAGCGCCGGGTTACGAAAGCCGTCCCCGTAAAGGTGGATTTCTCCGGCTCGCCCCGCGTCGGGTATTACCTGGGCCTGGCCGAGGTGGCGCCTGCCAAGGCGACCCTCTACGGCTCGGCCGCGGTGCTCGAAAAGGTGCGGGCCGTGTCGGTGGCGGTGGACGTGGAGGGCCGCGACGCGCCGTTCGCGGCCGATGTGCCCATACGGGCGCCGGCCGGCATAACGCTGGTGGGAGGGGACGAGGCGCGGGTTACGGTCCCGGTGGGACCCGGCGAGCGCCGCACCATATCCGGCGTCCGCGTAACGGCGCGGGGCGTCGACGCCGGAGCTTACGAGCTGACGCCGGCCGAGGTATCGGTTACCATAGAAGGGGAACCGGGGCGGTTGGCCGCGCCGGGGGTCGTCGCCGCGGCGGTGTACCCGCGGGGTCCGGGGCGGTATCAGGTGCGCGTCGACGTCCCGGACTACGTGACTTTCGTCGCGGTAGCGCCCCGCGAGGTGGAAGCGGCGCCGGCCGGCGGGGCCAAATGATATGAAAGTTTCGGACGACAAGAAGCGCAAAGAGGGCGGCCTTTTTACGGCCCGACTCTACATCCCGGACAACGACCAGGCGGCCGCGTTCTACGGCCCGAGCGACCAGAACCTGAAACGCGCGGAGGCCGTACTGGGCGTAAAGCTGGTCGCGCGCGGCAACGAGCTCGTCATACGCGGCGAAGAGGAAGCCGTAGACCGCGCCGCCGACCGGTTCGAGCGGGTGCGGGCGTCGTGCGAGGGG
>DATKXQ010000174.1:0-3640 GCA_035528975.1 bacterium | reverse complement strand
TCGACGTCCGCCGTTATGGAGTCGAGGTCGTAGTCGTCGGAGGGGAAGCCGACGTCCACGATATCGATGGCGTCGCCGGAGGCCGTGTTGCGGAACGTGATCTGGTAATCGATGTCGAGCGAGGAATCCGGGTTCACGACTACGGTAACGACCTCGCGCGGGACCTCGAAGTAGTAGTTCTGCGCCGCGGCGGGCGCCGCGGCCGTCGCGACGACGACGGTTATGAAAAGCGCCGTAATCCGACGTTCAAACGTCATCTCGATTCCCTACTTTCGCCGGGGCCGTCACCACTTGGGTTCTTCCTCGATCTCGTACGACGTGCCGCAATACGGGCAGGTTACGACGACCGCGCCCGCCTTAACGTCGATGTTGTCCTTGGCCAGCGTCGCGCCGCAGGATTGGCATTTCAACCGCTCGAGCGAGAGGTCGCCCGTCAAGTCTATCTGCTGGACGATGGTTTGCGGTTTCTCGGCCTGGTACCGCTTGTACGAACGGTACATGAGAACGCCGGCGCCGGCTATAAGCAACAGGCCCAGAACGTTCAGGCACACGCCGACGCCCAGACGGCCGCCGGCCTGGCCTCCCGCCTCCGGCGACGTGGAAGCCATAATCCACAAAACACCGAAAATAATCAATACGATGGCCAGGACGACCATCGGCGCCCCGAAGATGCAACCGCTTAGCTTCATAAACGACCCTGAACCTTTTTAATTTCACGTACGCCCTGCGGCCGAAAAACGCCCTACCATAATAAACCATAATATTTTCTAATGCAAGCGTAATTAACCGTGGAGGGGCGTAAAAAAACCCCCGCGGCCGCGGGGGTTTCTTTCGGGCGCACCCGATTTATTTATTCTGGTAGCGATCGATAATCGAGCGGAACAAGTCGACCGTGGCCGCCAGCGTAATGCTGCGCCGCTCTATCCGGACTTTGTTGCCCCGCACCTCGATTCCGATGAATATCTCGGCCTTTTCCTTCTCGGCCGGGGCGGCCTCGGCCGCGTAGCCGACGGGGACTTCCTCCGGGCGCGGCGGCATGGGCGGCGCCACCGGCGGTATTTCGCGGAGCTCCTCCTCGATCGTCGCCTTTATCGCTTCGGCCTCTTCTTCCCGCAACGTGGGTTCGCCAATTTCGGCGGCCGCCGCGACGGTCGGTTCTACTTCGATCTCCAGGTCCGGGGGAGCTTCCGAGACGGCCGCCCATTCGGGGACCGGCGGTACTTGCTCGGCGGGCGGCGGCGCGGGCGCGGCAGCTTCTACGGACGGCGCTTCCGCCACGAAGTCCCAGGGTTCCGGCGCGATGAACTCGCCCACCCCTTCCAAGTCGAGCTCCGTCAATTCCAATCCCGACAGTATATCCGCCATCGGCGCGAACGCCGGCGGCGGCGCGAATTCGGGTTCCTCGGCCGCGGCTGCGGGCTCGGGACGTGGCGCGAATTCCGGCGGCGCTACGCGCGGCGGCTCGGCCATCGGGATTTCCCTCTCCTCGTCGAAAGAGATGGCCGACGGTTCCGGCGGCGCGGGGAAAGAGCTCAGGTCGAAGTCGCTCTCCGGCGCCTCGATCGTTCCCGGCCCGGAGGGCAACGATTCGTCTACTGCCTCCAGGGGCGTTTCGAACCTGTCGAATTCGCCGCTCGCGATCCTTTCCTTGAGCCGCCGGGCGCGTTCCTCGTTCCTTCTCTTGATCGCTTCGATCGGGTCCTCGAATTCTTCGGCCATGGAACCTGCTCCTTTCGCGCCTTCTTAATACCAACTCTCTAAAACATTCTAATAACAACGCGTTATCCTTGTCAAGGTTTTTTTACGTATGCGTGTTTTAAACGACGGACGTATCGGCAAAAGCTTCCCGGAAACTTACTCGCCGCGGCCGCCCCGGCCGCCGGATAGCGGACGGCGGACAAACCGCAACCCGGGCCGGCGCGACGTCGGATTCCCTCGGCCCTCGCGCGCTCGACGAGCCGGGGGCGCGACGTTAGGTCGGCACCGCAAAACATGACTTATTAACTTGACTTTAACCGCGCCGTATGTTATTAATATAATTAATTAAAATATTATTTAAATAAATGGAGATGATATGGAAAGGGAAGACCTGTACCGGAGCGAAGGCGAGCTGTGCCGCATCCTGACGCACCCCGTGCGTTTGCGCATCCTCGACGAACTGCGCGACGGCGAGAAGGCGGCCGGCGAATTGTGCGCGGGCCGGGACACGAGCAAGGCCAATATCTCGGCCCACCTCGCGTTGCTGCGGAAGGCCGGGGCCGTCGCCGTAAGGCGCGAGGGCCAGCGGCTTTATTATTCCGTAACGTACCCGCGCATATTCGAGGCGTTCGACATTATGCGAGGAGTCTTGTTGACGATATTGTCGGACCAAGGAGCGAAATACGAAAAATTAAAAAAACTCGACTACGGGAAGGGGAACCGCCGTGAAAAACCTTAACGCGCAACAACGCGCGCACCTCGCCGCGGAGTTCGGGTCCGGCGTTAATTTCGACGAAACGGAGCGCAAGCTCTACGGCCACGACATCGCGGCCATGCCGGGCCTCTTCAAGCCCCTCATCGGCGATACGACGCCGGCGGCCGTGGTCCAACCGGCGGACGAGGCCGAACTGGTCGACCTCGTGCGCTGGGCGGTCCGGGAAAGCATACCGCTGACGCCGCGCGGCAAGGCCACGTCGGGCTACGGCGGCGCCATCCCCGTGAAACAGGGCGTCGTCGTCGACTTCTACCGCATGAAAAACGTCGTGGCGGTCGACGCCGAGGCGCAAACGGCGACCGTCGAGGCGGGGATGACGTGGGAAAAGCTCGACGCTCAACTCGCCAAGAGCGGCCTGACCCTCCGCCTCTACCCCACCAGTTACCCGTCGTCCACCGTCGCGGGTTGGCTCGCCCAGGGGGGCGCGGGCATCGGCTCGTACGAGTACGGCTGGGCCCGGGACAACGTCGTTTCCGCCCGCGTCGTATTGCCGGACGGCGAGGTGCGCGAATTCTCGGGCGAGGACCTCGAGCTCGTGGCCGACGCCGAGGGCATCACCGGCTTCATAACGCAGGTGACGCTTAAAGTCATGCCGCTCGAGGACCTGGAGCTCGTCGCGGTCGGCTGCCCGGACGCCCACGACTTGCAGCGGCTGCTGGCGTCGCTCGTCGCCGAAGAGGTCCCCATCTGGTCGCTTATGTTCATCAACCCGGCGATGGCGGAGATGAAGAACCGCGCGCCGCTGATGGAACACTACGGCCACCCGGTAGAGGAGCGCGTACTGCTCCCGGCGGCGTACGTCATGACGCTGGCCTTCCGGAAGCGCGACGCCGACGAAGTCCGTGCGAAGCTGGAGGAGACGATAAAGCTCTGCGAGGCGGAGATCCTCAGCGATAAGATAGCCCATCACGAGTGGGAACACCGCTTCAAACTGATGGTAGTCAAACGGCTCGGGCCGTCGCTGGTGCCCGCCGAGATAGTCGTCCCGCTCTCGGCCCTCGGCGACGTCATGAGCGAAATAGAGGATAAGGTCAACCAGCCGGTGGTAAAAGAGGGCGTCGTTATCCGCGACGGCCGGGACGGCGAGCCGGAAGTGGTCATCCTGGGCTTCATCCCCAGCGACCAGCGCAAGTTCACCTACAACTTCGTCTTCGGCCTGGTCCTCAC
>DATKXQ010000173.1:0-2052 GCA_035528975.1 bacterium | reverse complement strand
GTTTCATGCCCGACCACGTTCACCTCCTCGTAGAAGGAAACGAAGAAGCCGACTTAATAAAATTCGTCCGCGAGTTCAAACAACGTACGGCGTATAACTACAAGAAGGCCACGGGGCGTACGTTATGGCAACGGTCATTCTATGACCGCATCTTGCGGGGAGACGAGGGTACCCAGGCCGTGGCGTGTTATATTTGGAATAACCCGGTTCGGAAAGGCGTGGCGGCTTCGGCGTTGGAATACCCGTTCATAGGTTCTTTCGTAGTGTCTGTCGCCGATTGGTTCTAGGCCCGGCCGCTGCTGCCCCGCCTCGGACCGCAAGATCGAAGCCCTGGTGTACGGGCTGTACGGCCTGTCGGCTGAGGAGATAAAAACCCCGGCGGGAACGCCGGGGCCACACCGCCCCTACCCGGCCTGACGGGCGAGGAGATAAAGGTCGTGGAGGGGGCTTCGGAGCGGTAGGGCCGCACAGCTGTGCGGCCTTACCCGGCAGGTCCCTACAAAACAGGTATGCGATTATGAATATTAAACGAGCGGCGGGAATAGCGTTCTTCCTCGTAATAGTCCTCAACCTCGGGTTGGTGTGGTGCAGTCGGTACGTCCCCACCCAGGACGGCCCCAGCCACCTCGCCAACGCCGTAACGCTAAAAAACCTCGTGCTCCCCGGCGAGGCCGGCGTCGAGTACAGCTACCGCGTCAACTGGCGCCTTTTCCCGAATTGGGCGTATTACGCCGTCGTCGCGCCCCTGGCCGCCGTCGCGCCCCCCCATACGGCCGAACGCATTTTCCTGTCCGGGTATGTCCTGGGGTTCGCTTTCGCGGTTTATCGGCTCACGAAGGCCGCCGGCGCCGATACGGCGGCGCCGGCCCTCGCCGCGTTTCCTTTCGCCCTCGCTCTCCCCTTCCACCTCGGGTTCTTCAATTATTGCCTCGGCGTCGTGATAATGCTCGCGGCCTTGGCATACTTCTGGCGGAGGCGGGACCGCGTGGGATGGAAGGAGGGCCTCGCGGTTAGCGCGTTCGCCGTCGCGACGTACTTTTGCCATATTGTGCCCGCCGTCCTGCTGTTGGCCTACGTCTACCTTTTACTCCTCTGCACCTCCTTCTCGAGGCGGCACGCCGGCGCCCCGGCGTCGCCGCGGCGGGCCCTCTTCTTCTGGGCGACGTTGCCGGCCTGGGTCCTACCGGCCCATTACGCTACGACCGCGGAGGCCGGCCGGTTATCCTGGATACCGCCCGCCGAGCTGTTCTATCGCCTGGTCCGGGGCTGGCCGCTGGAAATATTTCATAAGGATCAGCGGCTCGTGGGCATATTCGCCGTGGCGGTCGCGGCGGCGGCCATAATCGGGGTCGTCGCGATGGTCCTATCACGGCGACGGCGCCGGCCCCGGGCCCGGGACGCGTTCGGCGTCGCGGCGCTGGCCTCGCTCGCGCTATATTTCCTCTTTCCCGATAGCGGCTTCGGCGGTGGCGCGATTTCCGTACGGCTATCGGTTTTCGCCTTCCTCTTCATTTTCGTCTGGGCGGGCGACGACTTCGGCCGGTGGGGTAAGAGGGTCGCCCTCGCGGCCGCGGCGGCCCTTGCCCTCTCCTCCTGGGTGGGCAACCTCTTGTGTTACCGTATCCTCAGCCGGGGGGTGGCCGAAGTCGTTACGGCGCGCCCGGCGGTCGCGGCCGGCTCGTCTTTCGTGTTCCTTGATTATGGGGGCCCCCAGCACCGGGTGGCCGTATTCCGCCACGCCGGGGCGTACTTCGCCCTCGACGGCGACGTGCTCGACCTCGGCAACTACGAGGGCCGCAGCCGCGACTTCCCGGTGGACTATCGCGGCCCGAGCTCCCGGCCGCCCCGCACCGAAATCGCCGCCCCCGATACGTACGACGCTAATAAATACGCGGCGGTCGTCGACTACGTCATCACCTGGGAAATGCCGGAACCCGGGCCGGCGGCCGAATTCGGGAAATCGTACGACGTCGTATTCGAAAGGCCGCGGCTCAAGGTTTTCAAGGCCCGCCGGGCCGCCGGCAAACCTCCCGGATAACGTACGCAAGGTTA
>DATKXQ010000172.1:0-5658 GCA_035528975.1 bacterium | reverse complement strand
ACTTCGCTTTCTACGTAATCGTCGGCCCCGGCGACGGCCGGTATAAGCATTATTACGCCGAGAGTTAATAACGCAGTAAGGATTAACCTCCGCATTTCATGACCTCCTCGTTTTTTACCATTTCCCCTGGACGGTTCGTCCGTTAATTAACGCGTAAAATTTGCCCAACCCATTTTTAAACCCCCTGTTTTAGAGTTTTTTCTTCTCCCCGCCTTTTTATATATATAACATATTACCCCCCCCAGTGTCAAGTATATTTTTCGTTATTGGTGTTTTGGCTTTATATGATTATTTAAGTATTGTATTTTTGAAATCCGAAGTTCTTTAGTTTTTTATAATTCTTTTAACGTAATTGCAATTAAAGTAGTCCACACGGATTTTTCGCTATAATATGATTTTATCGGTTTTTACCTTAAATTTTATGTTGCAAAATAATGGTAATAGTGTTATATAAATCTCGGTGAACGGTTCCGGGGTTAGGGTTTATTAAAAGGAGGAGTTAAAATGAAGAGGACCGCACTTATAATGGCGGCGTTCGTATTATGGGCGTTGTTCGCGCCCCCCGCGGCCTACGCCACCGGTAAAGTAGTAACCATCGGTACGCGTGTTATCGGCAATCGGGTACCGTGGAGCGGCGGCGGTACCGCTATGAGGTTCCAATGCCTTTGGCTAAAAAGCGAAATTAACGTCCCGGGGTACATAAACGTAGTAGAGTTCGCTTATTCTTCTGGGGCCAGCACCGGCGGGTTCAATAACGTTCGCGTCTCGTTGTGCCACACGACGAAGACCGGGCTCGAACCTACGTTCTACAACAACTACGCCGGCAAGACGCCGGTCCTGGTCTTGGATAAATTGAGCCTGGTCCTAAGCGGAACGGCTTGGATGGATATCGGCATAGACGCTGATAAGTTCAACTACGACAACCAGGACAACTTGCTGATGGAGATCCGCTGGCGCGGCGCCAGCGGCAACAGCATCTACTGCTGGCGTTCGAACATGACGGCCGGCCGCGTATACGCGTATAATGACGAAGCCGCGGTAGGAACTGTGTACGACGAAGGCCAATACATCCGCCTCCACATAAACACTATGGCCGGCGTCGAGCCGACGAGCCTGGGCCGCGTCCGGGCGCTTTACAGATAGTTACTAGATTTCGTTATACGACCCTTGCTAAGCCCGCTTTTTTTGAAGGGCGCGATGCTTGCTTTATACTGCGGCCGCGTTGGCCCCACTAAGCCGCTACGGCGTTTATATAATTTTTTAAAGCCGAAGTTTATGTATTCGACGTGCGTTTCTAACGTATATTTTTTCCGCCGAGGGTAATCCGGGTGATATAGAATTAAAGCCTATTACGTCGGAGTTTCTCGTTATAAAAGATGAGGAGGATTTAAAATGAAGAAGTTATTAACCTTGGTCGCGGGAGTTGTAAGCGTAGCTACGTTCGCGCCCTACGCGGCGTTCGCCACCGGCAAAGTAGTAACGATCGGTTCGGAAGTAACCGGCAGTCTCGTCCCGTGGAGGGGTATGGGGTACGAGATGAGATTCCAGTGTCTTTGGTTGCAGCGCGACATTAATTACGCCGGATATATTAACCGAGTCGATTTCAAATATAGTTCCGGCAGTTCCAGCGGCGCTTTTAACAACTGCCGCGTCTGGCTGTGCCACACGACGAAGACCGAGCTCGAGGCGACTTTCGACAACAACTACGCGGGAAAAACGCCGGTACAAGTCTTGGATACGGTTAGCCTGGAACTAAGGGGTACGGAATGGATCGACGTCGGCATCTCCCCCGGCAAGTTCAACTACGACAACCGTG
Source organism: bacterium (assembly GCA_035528975.1). GTDB lineage: Bacteria > RBG-13-66-14 > B26-G2 > WVWN01 > WVWN01 > WVWN01. Next base: position 3,842 of record DATKXQ010000172.1, on the reverse strand, counting down.
ACAACTTGCTAATGGAGATAAGGTGGCGCGGCGACAGCGGCCATGATATATATTGCAAAATTTATAACGCCGCCGGGGGCCGTTGCTACGCGTTCAGAGATGACGCCGTCACCGGGACGGTGTATGCCGAGGGCCAATACATCCGCCTCCACATAAACACTATGGCCGGCGTCGAGCCGACGAGCCTTGGGCGCGTCCGGGCGCTATATAGGTAGTATAATTTTCCGCCTAAGATAAACGCCCTCCCCTCGAGGGCGTTTTTTCGTTGGGTATATGTTAAAATAAAACGATGGCCGAAGTCGCGCACTTAGTCGCCGAAGCCGCGGCCTTCGCCCGCGAAGCCCGCGAGGGCCAGCGGCGCCTCTCCGGCGAGCCGTACGTCGCGCACGCCGAGGCGGTCGCGGAGGCCGTCGCGGCGCTGGAGTCCGTCAAGGCCGTTACGTCGGTGGAATACGGCGTCTTCTGAGCTAAGGGGTTGCGATGAACGCGGAAAACGAGTATACGGTCGAACAACTCCGGGGGCCGGCGGGCGCGTTGTGGCTGGACGCGGTCGGCGCTTTCGACGGCGTGGCCGCGGCCTTCGCGACGCGGGAGACCCTCCGCGAGGGCCCCGCCGCCGGTTTCGAAGGGCCCGTCCTCGACGCGGAGGGCCGGATTAACGAGGAGTACGTGGCTCGACTGTGCTCGACGGTCGGCTTCCCGTACGGCCGGTTGGCGAGCTGCCGCCAGGTCCACGGCACGGCGATTTGCCGGGTGGACGTCGCGGAGCGGCGGTGGTACGACGAGTGCGACGGCCTGGCCACGAACGTCGTCGACGCGCCGCTCGCGGTATTTACCGCCGACTGCGTTCCGGTCGTATTGTGGGCGGCGCGGGAGCGGGCGCTGGCGGTGCTGCACGCCGGGTGGAGGGGGACGCTCGCCAAGATCGTCGTCGAGGGGGTATCCCGTCTGGAGGACGGTTGGCGCGTCCGGGCCGCGGACGTGGCCGTCTTCCTCGGCCCCGCCGTGGGGCCGTGCTGTTACGACGTCGGCGACGACGTCGCGCGGGCGGCGGAAGCGGCGTTCGGCAAGAGGGTGGGGCAAGTATTGCAGGAGGAACGCGGGAAGCGTCGCCTCGACCTCCACCGGGCGAACGAGCTCGCCGCCCAGGAAGCGGGCGTACCGCCCGATAACGTTTACCGGGTCGCGACGTGTACTTCCTGCGAGGCGGAGCTCTTCGCTTCGCACCGGCGCGACGGCGCCGCGGCGGGCCGCATGATGGCCGTGGCGTCGATCCACGCGGCCTGACCGACGAAGAAGGATATGACATCCAAACTGCGTCTCGTAATCGCCGCGTGTTTCGTGGCGGCGGTCTTCGGAATTCTCACCTTCCGCGTGGCCAACTTGCAGTTGGCTTCCGGCGACGACTTCTATACGCTGAGCCAGCGGAACCGGTTGCGCCGCATCCCGGTGCGGGCGCCGCGGGGCCGGATATACGACCGCAACGGCGACGTACTGGCGTGTAGCGAACCGTCGTACGCGATGCTCTGGATGCTGCCGACGGCCGAGGCGGTGCCGGAGCCGGCGCTCGAGCGAGCGGCGTCGTACCTGGGAACGGACGCCGGCGCGCTGGCGGCTACCATCGAGGCGAACCGCGAGTTTCCCTACGAGCCTTCCGAGATCGCCGTCGGCCTCACCCGCGAGCAGATCTTCGCCTTCGAGGAAGTGCGGGCGGATTACCCCGAGTTGACGGTCGCGTCCCGGCCGACGCGATGCTACCCGAACGGCGCGTTGGCGTGCCACCTTTTGGGGTACGTGGGCGAGATAGGGCCGGCGCGGCTCGCGGCGTTGAAGCCCCGCGGCTACAAGTTGGGCGATACGGTGGGGCTCGCGGGCCTGGAATACTCTTGCGAGGAATACCTCCGCGGCCGCGACGGTTACGAGACCGTCGAGGTCAACGCGCTCGAGAAGAAACTCGGCCTGGAGTACGCGGAGGAAATCGCTCCCCCGCGCGCGGGCTGCGACCTCCACCTGACCCTCGAGCTGGGCCTTCAACGCCTGGTAGAAAGTCTGCTGTCGGGGCGTCGCGGCGCCGTAATCGTGATGGACCCGAACAGCGGCGACGTCTGGGCGCTGGCCTCCTCGCCCGGCGTCGACCCCAACGACTTCGCCGGCGGCATCTCGGCGGCGCGGTGGGCGGCGTACGCGAACGCGCCGGACCACCCCCTGCTCAACCGCGCCATCCAGTGTTCGTATCCGCCGGGCTCGACCTTCAAGTTGGTCACGGCCACCGCGGCTTTAGAGGAAGGGATAGTAAAAACGGACGAGCGGATGCCCCAGCCCTGCGGCGGCGTATTTCGCTACGGCCGGTGGCTCTTCCACTGCTGGAAGCGTTCCGGCCACGGCCCGCTCGACATCGCCGGCGGCCTGAAGAACTCGTGCAACGTCTTCTTCTTTCAGCTCGGCCTCCGCGTCGGCATCGACAACTTGAACAAGTACGCCCGCCTTTACGGTTACGGCTCGCCGACGGGGATACCGGTGCCCCACGAGAACCGGGGCCTGATTCCCAGCCGCGAGCGCCTGGAGCGCAAGTGGGGCAAGAGGTGGCCGCGGGGAGAGGTCCTCAACAACGCCATAGGCCAGGGCCAGGTCCTCCTGACGCCTATTCAGGAGCTGGTCGCCTTCTGCGCCTTCGCCAACGGCGGCCGGTTGTTTAACCCCCGGCTTGTTACGCACGCCGTCGACGCCGGCGGCAACGTGTGCGCGACGTTCCCGCCCCGCACCCACGGCGCCGTCGTCCTCAAGCCGGAGACGAGGGCGACGATGCTGCGCGGCCTCATAGGCGTCGTCAACCGCTACGGCGTGAACGCCCATTACCTCGCCGGCAAGACCGGTTCCGCGGAGAACCCCTTCGGCGATACCCACGCCTGGTTCACCGGTTTCGCGCCGGCGTACGAGCCCAGGGTGGCGGTGTGCATCCTGGTGGAGAACGGCGGCTACGGTGAGTCGTACATCAAGTGGGCCAAGGAGATCGTCGGGTACTGCCGGCAGAACGTGATAGGCGAAGCCGCGTGGCCGGAGCCGCCGGCGGGCGCGGCGCCGGCGGATATGGAGAAGGCCGAAGCCGAGGCCCCGAGCGAGGTCGCGGGATAGTGGCGCGGGCGGACGGAATAGGTCGGCGGGTGGACTGGCCGCTCCTGGGCGCGACGTTCATGTTGAGCGTCGTCGGCCTCGCCGCCGTCTATTCCGCGACGGAGGGGGGAGCCCTATTTTTTAAGCAGCTTCTGTGGGTCGGCCTGGGATGGGCGGTTCTGGCGCTCGCGGTGGCGGTGCCGTACCGTTGGACCGTCAAGTACTCGTGGGTTTTATACCTCCTGGTCGTGGCGGCGCTGGCGGTCCTCGCGGCGAGGGCCGTAACGCGCGGCGGCGCCGCGCACCGGTGGCTCGCGCTGGGGTCCTTTTCGTTCCAGCCGTCGGAGTTCGCCAAGGTCGCGACGGTCTTGACGCTGGCGCTGCTGCTGGACGTTTTCCGCCGGCTGGACGGCATCCCACATTTCATACTGCCGATAGCGGCGGCGGCGGCGCCGGCGGCGTTGATCGCCGTCGAGCCGGACCTGGGGACCGCCGCGGTATTCGTGCCGCTGCTCTTCGCCTGCCTGTACTGGGCGGGCGCGCCGTTCGCGTATTTATTATTGCTGGCGTCGCCGCTGGTGGCGCTGGCCGTCTCGTTCAAGCTGGCGGCTTTTCTAATCTTCCTCGGCGTGGTGGTCGTCGTCGCGCTGGTCGCCCGGGCGCGGTGGTGGGAGCGCGCGTTCTTCCTGGGGGTGAACCTTCTGGCGGGGGCCGCGACGCCGCTGCTGTGG
>DATKXQ010000171.1:0-2490 GCA_035528975.1 bacterium | reverse complement strand
TCGACGTCGAGGGCCGGCACATCGAAAACTACGAGATGCGGGCGGCCCTGGCGGCCGCGCTCGACATCGCCCGCGCCGCGAATAAGTACTACAACGACGAGGAGCCCTGGGCCGAACGCGAGCGGAACCGACCCCGGGCGGAGACGATATTGAACGTGAGCTGCCGGGTGGCCGCGGCGCTCTCCACGGCGTTCGAACCCTTCACGCCCGAGGCCGCCGGCGAGATCCGCCGCATGCTGGCGCTGGGTACACCCTTGAATTGGTCCGAAGCGAAAACGCCCCGCGTGCCGGAAGGCGCGCCGCTGGGCGAGATTAAAATACTGGTCGAAAAGATAGAGGAGGGCAAGGTCGCCGCCCAACTCGAGGCGCTGAAGCGGGCCGACGACGAGCAAGCCGCCGCGCCGGCCCGGGCCCCGGAGGAGGCGTCGACGACGCCGAAGGAGGATGCTATGAGCGAAAGCCACGTAACGATGGACGACGTCAAGAAGCTGGGTATGGTCGTCGCGGAGGTCAAAACCTGCGAGCGCGTCGAGGGAGCCGACAAGCTCCTCAAGATGACGGTCGACGTCGGCGGCGAGGACCGACCGATAGTCGCCGGCATCGCGCCCTGGTACGAACCCGAGGACCTGGTGGGCAAGAAGATAATCGTCGTGAAGAACATGACGCCCGCCAAGATCCGGGGCGAGGAATCGCGGGGGATGCTCCTCGCGGCCGAGCACCACGACGTCGTGAAAGTCCTGGCGCTGGACGGGGACTTGCCCGCGGGCGCCCAGGTCCTGTAAAGGGCGCGCGGCGCCGGCCGCCGGCGAACCCGCGCCGAACGTAACTTCAACCCCGTCCCGGGACTCATCCGCGGGAGGTTGTCGTACGGATTTTCTAACCCGGATACGAGACAAGGCCGCCGGCAAAGGCGTCCGCCTGTGCCTGCCGGAGGGCCACGACGAGCGCATCGTCGCCGCGGGCGCCCGGGCGCTCGAGCTGGGCTACGCCCGGGAGGTGACCCTCCTGGCCCGCGACTACGGCGAGGTCGAGGCCGCGGCCGCGAAAGGCCGCGTCGACGCCAAAGCGTTCACCGTCGTCATCCCGGCCGAGGACGAGCGCCGCGAAGAAGCCGCCGGCGTTTACTACGAGCTCCGCCGTCACAAGGGCATCTCGCCCGAGGAGGCGTCGCGCGACGTCCTCGAGCCCATGTTCTTCGCCGCCTACCTCCTCCGGGAGGGCGCCGCGGACGCCGTCGTGGGCGGCGCGGCCACGTCGACGAGGACCGTCATGGCCGCCGCGCTCCGCCTCGTGGGCCTGGCGCCCGGCGTCGAGACCCTCTCGACTTTCTTCGTAATGATTACGGACAAGGCCGACCTCGGCGAGAACGGCGTGTTCTTCTTCGCCGACTGCGCGCTGGTGGTGGACCCGACGGCCGAGCAGTTGGCGGACATCGCCGTAACGACCGCCCGCTCGTTCGAGCGGCTGGCCGGGGCCGAGCCCCGCGTCGCGATGCTGTCGTTCAGCACGAAGGGCTCCGCCGAGCACCCGCTGGTGGAGAAGGTCCGGGCGGCTACGGCGCTGGCCCGCGAGAAGGAGCCGACGCTCGTCCTCGACGGCGAGCTGCAGCTCGACGCCGCCGTCGTCCCGGCCGTCGCCGCGCGCAAGGCGCCGTCCTCGAGCGTGGCGGGCCGCGCCAACGTCCTCATCTTCCCGGACCTGGACGCCGCGAACATCGGCTACAAGTTGACGGAGCGCCTCGCCGGCGCCCGGGCCGTCGGGCCCATAACGCAGGGCCTCGCCAGGCCGATGAACGACCTGAGCCGAGGTGCCGAAGTCGACGACGTCGTCGACGTCATCGCCATCGCCGCCACCCAGGCGGCGTAACAAACGTGGGGCCGACATTCCTGTCGGCCTATTCGTACGCTCGCGGTAGAAGCGGCGGGTTTCATGCCCGCCGCTTCGTTGTTGCGCTTTTAAACGCGGCCGTTAGGCGGGCCGACCTAAAGGTCGGCCCCTACGGAAACATGGCGCGGCGGCGGGGTGGTAGGGGCGACTGGCCAGTCGCCCCTACAAAACGCGGCCGGGGTGGCATGGTCGTTTTAGTGAGGGCTCAAGGCCTTTCGCTCCTACGAACGCCGGCCGCTACGAAAACGGCCGCTACGAAAACGGCCGGGGGCCCGTCGGTTGGCAATAACTGACGCCACGGCGCCCCGTACGCCCCACGTTTACCCTTGCCCCGCCGCCTTTTTATGTTAAATTAAATTTATGCGTTGGCGTCCGTTCCCTTTCTTATACGCCGGGGCCTTCGCCGCCGTCCTGCTGGCCGCCTCCTGCGCGCGCGAGGTCGTCTGGCCGCCGGCGAGCGAGGAAGACCAAAAGGATAAGCTCTACGTCGCCGCGCTGAGCGAGGGGGGCGCCGAGGTCGTCGCCGTCGGCCCCGGAGGGGTCGAGAAGCTAGGCCTGCGCTGCGACGACGATGGCGAGGTCGCCCTCTCGCCCGACGGCCGC
>DATKXQ010000170.1:0-4346 GCA_035528975.1 bacterium | reverse complement strand
TTGAGGATCTTGACGTGGGTGGTCTTGAGCGTCGTGGCGTCGAAGTCGTTGCCGACCCAGGCGCCGGCGCCGGTTATCCAGGCCACGCTCCACCGCCGCGTGCCGTTGTCCCACGAAAGCTCCAGCGTCGATTGGTCGTAGGTCGTCGGTTCGGCGAAGCCGGGCGAGGTTGCATATCCGCCGCCGTCCACGATGACGTCCGCCGCCCACAGCGGCGCCGCGACCGCCAGCCCCAAGATTACGACCGTCAAACGTTTCATAATTCGTTCCTCCTCGGGTTCCCGTCGCCTACAACGCAACGTTCTCCTTCACGTTTACGATATTAAAATAATTCGCCCGCGGCGTCTACTGCTACTTCTATCGGTATAACGCCCTCACGCGGCCGAAGCTTACCGGCGCCACCGCCGGATGGTACGGCAAGTCTTCTATCACGACGCGCAGCATCACGTTCCGATAGGGGTCCGCGGTCGACTCGAACCTGCGCCAACGGTTGGCGTAGTAGGACCAGGCGTGCTCCAGGTCCCTCGGGTTCGAGTCCACGGCGAAGGGGTCGCAATCGGGCGCGTTGTAGACTTGCTCCATCGCCGCGACGAAGCCGGTAGTCACTACCCAGTCGATGGGGACCGCCACCCAGCCGTGGCCGCTTTGGCCGCTCGGTAAAAAGAACCGGCCTTCCCCGGTGGGGGGCCAGAGTTTCTCGCCCGGTACCGCCTTCGGCATCCCCTTGAACTCGTATATCGCCACGCGGAAGCCGTCCCAACGTTTGTTGGGGGCCAAATCGGACGAGAATATTTTAAGACTCGCGATGCACCTGCCGTGCGAGTCTCCCGGCGACCCCTCCGCGAAGTCGTTCCCCACCCACGACCCCGCGCCGGTGTACCAGTAGACGAGGTATTCCCAGTCGCCGTTATCCCATTTTAACTCGCGCGTCCCGTCGGCGAGCGGCGTCGGCGCCGGGTCTCCCGCGCGTTCGCGGCGGAAGGCCGCGGTATCTGCGGCCGGCGTTGCCCCCGCGGCGGCGACCACCAAAACCACGGCCAGCCATTTCATTTTCACTCCGACCTCTCCGGCATTTCCGTTAGCTCCGTCGGTTCGATTATACAGTACCAGCCGCCCCGTATCTTCCTCACGGTCACCCGGCGCGTCGCCGGCGGCGTCGAGGGTTGGGAGCGCCGGGGGTAGGAGACCGTGAACTCGACTTCGCCCGGGCCGCGGCTCCTGCGCTCCCTGATTTCGGCGCGGCCGTAATCCAGGTCGCCCCCGTCGTACGTCGCGGCCAGCCGGGCGGCGTATTCCTCCCGCTCGGCGTCGACGCCCGCTCCGGGGCAAGATACGAGGTCGGCCGCGCGCGCGAAGTCTTTCGCGGCCATGTGGCCGTGGAACGCCTCGAGCGTCTCTTCGGGCGTCCCGGCGCCGGCGCAACCCAACGTCGCGCACAGCGCCGCGGCGACCCCGGCGATTATGGCGTATCGGGCCGACACATCAAATTTGCGCCGCGGCGCGCCGCCGACGCGCCTCCAGGGCGAGGACGACAACTAATCCCGCTACCACCATCGCCACGCTGACGAGCTGGGCCTCCGTCAACCCCAACCCCACGGCCTGGTTGGTCCTTATGAATTCGATCGAGAAACGCTCGATTCCCGCCAGGACCAGATAGAGGCCGAAAATCCACCACGGCGGCTTGTCCAGCCGCCGCAGCCGCCACAGGATGAAGAAGATGGCGAGGAACATTATCATCTCGTAGACCGGCGTCGGGTGCACGCGCTCGAGCGTCGGCACGACGCCGCGCGGATAGGACATCGCCCACGGCAAGTCGGAGGGGACGCCGTAATCTCCGTCCCCGGAGAGCTGTCAACCGGCCCGGCCGAAGACGTAGCCGAGCGCCAGCGCCGGCGCCACCGCGTCCGCGTACGGCCCGAGCGCCTGCTTCCGAAGCTTTAGTAGGATTATTACCGCCAGCGCTCCACCCAGGACGCCGCCGTACCACGTGAAGCCGTAGCGCGACCAGATGAAACTCCACGGGTTGAGAACGAACGCGTCCCAGTACTCGAGGATGAAGTTCACCCGGGCGCCGACGATGCCGCCGACGATGGCGGCCACGAGCGCGTCGGAAGCCAGTGCGGCCTGCAGGCCGCGGCGCTTCAGCTCCGCGCGGAATAACAGGTACCCGACAATGAAGCCGAGCGCGGCCATGAGGCCGAAGGTGCCGAGCTCCAACGGGCCGATTTTAAAGAGCGTGGGCCACATCGCGCGAATCATAACACGTAGGCCGCGCCAGGGCAAGCGTCGCCGCGACCCGGAATTTTTTAGTTTAACCCTCCGCCGTTTTTATGTCAATATTAGCGAGGTAGTGAACAAGGCCGGCGGCTATGTCGTATATATACATGAAAATTCTCGAGCTCATCCCGGAGGAATACGACCGCGGGATCAAGCGGTTCGCCGCGACGGACTTCGAGGCGCTGCGCGAGGAGATCGCCTCGCTCGTCGAGCCGGGGGAGCGCCTCCTCGACGTCGGCTGCGGCCCGGGGACCCTGGCGCTCCTGGCGGCCGGCCGCGGCGCCCGCGTCACCGGCTGGGACCGCAACGCCGATATGGTGACGTTCGCTACCGGGAAGGCGGTCGAGCTCGAGCTGGCCGACGACGTGAAATTCGAGGTGCGGGACGCGCCGGCGGCGCCGCTCGAGCCGGAGGCCTACGACGCCGTCGTGATGTCGCTGGCGCTTTCGGAGATGCGCGGCGCCGAGCAGCTCGCGACGCTCGAGGGCGCGTGGCAAATGCTCAAGCCGGGCGGCCGGCTCGTTGTCGTCGACGAGGTGCCGCCGCGGCGGCCGTTGCGCCGCGTCTGGTATTATTTTAAACGGTTCTGGCTCAAGCTGGTCGTCTACGTCGTCGCGCGGGCCGTCACGAGGCCGCTGCAGGACCTTCCCGCCGCCGTCGCCGCGCGCGGCTTTACCGTAACGGAGGAGCGCTATCTCGAGGGGGGCAAGCTGCTGTACCTGGTCGCGACGAACCGGGCCGCCCGCCCGGCCCCGGAGACCCGCGAGGTCTCGACGGCGTTGACGCTCGGCGACCGCCTCGCCGACGCGGCGGCTTATCTGTCGCTCTATATGACGTTCCTCCGCGTCGAGCCGGGCCTGTACCGCGTGGGCTCTCCCGGGCCGGCCTCGCCCCTCTTCGTCACCGCCAACTTCACGCTCACGTTCAACCTCGTCCGGCGCGCGCTCCGCGGCCTCGACGCCTACCTGCTGGTTATCGACACGCGCGGCATAAACGTGTGGTGCGCCGCGGGGGGCGGGAAATTTTCGACGCGCGAGGTCGCGCTCTCGCACCGCGCCTTCCGCCTCGCCGAGGTGGCGCACCGGACGCCCGCGGTCCTGCCGCAGCTCGCCGCCACCGGCGTCGCCGCGCACAAGCTCCGCGACGAGTTCGGCCTCGCCGCGGCCTACGGCCCCGTGTACGCCCGCGACGTCCCGGCCTACGTCGCCGGGGGGTACCGTAAAACGCCGGCGATGAGGCGCGCCGACTGGGGCCTGGCGAAGCGGCTCGAGGTAACGTGGTTCTTCGCGCTGATGAACGCCGCGGCCGTCGCGCTGCCGCTCGCCGTCTTCCATAAGCTGTATTCGCCTTTGGCGGTCGCGGCCGTAGCGGCGATATCGCTCGCCGTCGGCGCCCTGTTCCCGTGGCTGCCGACGCGCTTGTATTCCGTAAAGGGCCTGGCCACCGGGGCGGTTGTGGCGATACCGTTAATGTTATATAAATGGTGGGGCGGCGCCGGCGGTCGGAGCCTCGCGACGTGGGCGGTATTCCTGGCGTTCGCCGGGGTCCTGTTGGGCCTGGAGTTCTCGGGCAACACGTCGGTCGCGAGTCCCTCGCAGGTGCGCCAGGAGTTCAAACCGGGAATCGCGGCGCTGGCGGCGCTGGCGGTAGCTTTTACACTGCTCGTTGTGCTATAATATAAGTGATGATTACGGTCGAACGCGATAAGTGCCTCAAGTGCGGGACGTGCGTGGACGTATGTCCCCAGGTCACGCTCGAGATGGGCGAGGACAGCTGGCCGGCGCAGGCCCGGCCGGAGGATTGCATGGAGTGCGGCGCCTGCGCCCAGAACTGCCAGGGCGGGGCGATAAGCGTGGAGGCGGGCGTCGGCTGCTTCAGCGCGCTGGTCAACGAGATGATCCTGGGCCGGGACAACGGCTGCGGCTGAGGGCCGCGGGAGGCCTGAGCGCCGGGCCGTAGATAGAGATGAAAACGCCGCCCCGAAGGGCGGCGTTTGCTTTTGTTAATATTTTAAACGCCTATTAAATCGTCCGCGTAATCGTAAGAGATGATTTCTCCAGTAACCGTTT
>DATKXQ010000169.1:0-3252 GCA_035528975.1 bacterium | reverse complement strand
CAGTTCCATCGCGAGGTCGACGCGTTTCACCGTCACGCCGGGCGGCGCGATGACGCGCTCGGGCGCGAAGGATAGTATCGATTTCAGGCCGCCCGCCACGAACGCGTCGCACACTTCCCGGGCGCCGCCGGCCGGGACCGCGATTATGCCTATTTCGGCGCCGCTCCGGGGCAGAACCGACGGCGCTTCCGCGATGTCGTAAATTTTAACGCCTTCCCAGGTCTGGCCTACCTTGGCCGGGTCTTTGTCGAAGGCGACTATGACGTCGAACCCCTGCTTCTTGAAACCGTTGTACGCGAGGAGGGCGTAGCCGAGGTGCCCGACGCCGGCCAGCGCCACGTCCCATCGGCGGTTGATGCCGAGGATCGTGGCGAGCTCGTTGTACAGGTTCTCGACGTAGTAGCCGCGTCCCGGGACGCCGAATTGGCCGAAGTACGCGAGGTCTTTGCGAATCTGGGCCGCCGTGAGGCCGATCTGTTCGGCCAATTTCCCCGACGACGTCGTGACGACGCCGTCCAGGCGCAATTTCTGCAGGGCCCGGACGTAGATGGAAAGCCGGGAAACGGTCGTGCCGGGGATTTTTTTGGTCCTGCCCATTCGCCTAAAAAGTACGTGAAAAAGTTATCAAACCTTTTTAGAAATGTAAATAGAGAAAATATTCACGCGCGGCCGATTATAGGGGGACATTATAAATATGTCAACTATTTTCGCCGACGGTCGTTGTTGACCGGCCTGCGCGGTTATGGTAACCTAACCTCTTGGCCGAGATGCGCGTCATAGATATCTCCATACCGCTCAGCGAGCGTACGCCGACCTACCCGGGCGACCCGCCGTTCGAGAGGGCGTCGGCCAAAAGCCGCGAGAGTGGCGACGCCGCGGAGGTTTCCCTTTTGACGCTCGGCAGCCACGCCGGGACCCACGTCGACGTGCCGCACCATTTTGTGGAAGGGGGCGCGGACCTCTCGGCCGTCGCGCTGGAGGCGTTCGTCGGGCCGTGCCGGGTAGTGGAGGCGACGGCTCGCCGGCGGCTCGAGGGGGCAGACGTGGCCGCCGCGGCGCCGGCCCCGGGCGAGCGGATACTCTTCAAGACGGACAACTCCGCCCTCTGGGGCCGGGAGGGTTTCGCGAGCGATTACGTATACTTGACCGCGGCCGCGGCGGAGGCGCTGGCGGCGAGCGGCGTCGTCCTGGCGGGGTGGGACTACCTCTCCGTCGAGGAGTTCGGCGCGGAAGGCGCCCCGGCGCACAAGACGCTTCTGGCCGCGGGCGTAATGATCCTGGAAGGGTTGAACCTGTCCGGCGTCCGGGCCGGGCGATACTTTATGGCGGCCCTGCCGCTCGCCGTCGCCGGCGGCGACGGTTCGCCGGTGCGGGCCGTTCTGGTGGAGGATTTATATGCCGAAGAAACGCCGTAGCGCGGCGATGACGGATTTGGGCGCCGAAGTGGCGGCGCTCCGGTTCGGGTGCGGCTTCACGCGCGCCGATTTCGACAAACCGCTGGTGGTCGTCGAGGCCGCGGCGGGGGAGAGCCATCCCGGCAGTTACCACCTCGGCCTCGTCGCCGCGGCGGCGCGGGAGAGTCTGTTCGCCGCGGGCGTGCGGCCCCTCGATTATCGCTGCACGGACGTCTGCGACGGCATCGTCCAGGGGACGCCGGCCATGGCGCTGTCGCTGGCGTCGCGCGACGTGCTGGCGCTGGCGGCGGAGATGCACGCGACGTGCGCGCACGCCGACGGCGTGCTGTTTATCTCTTCCTGCGACAAGGCCGTGCCGGCGCACCTTCTGGCCGCGGCGCGGCTGAACCTGCCGACGGCCTTCGTCCCCGGCGGCGTCATGCCGCCCTCCGACGATTGCCGCACGTTGGAGTACGTCGCGACGCTGGCCCAGGAGGCGGCGCGCGGCCCCGTCCCCGAAGGAGAGCGGCGACGCTTCGACGAGGTCGCGGCGCCCGGGGCCGGCTGCTGCGCTTTTATGGGTACGGCCGCCACGATGCAGATTATGCTCGAGGCGCTGGGCGTGGCGGCGCCGGCGTCCGCGCTCATCCCCGCCGCCGACTTCGCCCTCCTCCGCGCCGCCAGAGAAGCCGGAACGCTTGTCGCCGGGGCGTTGGACCGGGGCATCCGGTTCGCCGACGTCGTGGACGAGCGCGCGCTGCACAACGCCTTCGCGGTCCACGCCGCCGTCGGCGGCTCCACGAACGCGCTGCTGCACCTCGCCGCCCTCGCGGCCGAGCTGGAGTTGCCGTTCGACCTCGCCGCGTACAACCGCATCGCCGACAACGTCCCCTTCGTCGCGAACGTGCGGCCGAGCGGCGAGCATCCCTCCGCGTTCCTGTGGTACGCGGGCGGCGCCGCGGCCGTGATGCACGAGATCCGCGACTACCTGCGCCTCGAGGCGATGACGGTCACGGGCGCGTCCGTGCGCAAGAACCTCAACGACCTGGCGCGGGCCGGCTTCTTCGAGCGGAACCCGCGGCGGCTGGCGTGTTACAAACTCTCCCGGGAGGACGTTATCCGGCCGGCGGGGCGGCCGCGCTCGCGGCGCGGCGCGGTGCGGGCGCTCTTCGGGAACGTGGCGCCGGCGGGCGCGGTGGTGAAGGCCGCGGCGGCGGCCGCCTCCCGGTTCAAGGGGCGGGCGCGGTTATTCTTCGACGAGCGCGAGGCCCGGGACGCCGTCAACGGCGGCCGCGTCCGCGCCGGGACCGTTATGGTCCTGCCGTTCCAGGGGCCGCGGGGCGCCGGCATGCCGGAGCTGTTCTACCTGACCGAGGCGCTCGCGAGCCACCCGCGTCTCGGCGCCGACGTCGCGCTCGTGACCGACGGCCGCTTCTCCGGGGGGACGCGCGGCCTGTGCGTGGGCCACGTCTCGCCGGAGGCCGCGGCGGGCGGGCCGCTGGCCGCGGTCCGCGACGGCGACTTCGTAGAAATAAACGTTACCGCGGGGAAGTTGAACGTCGCGGAGACGACGGGCGGGGCCCGCGGCCGAGAGGTGGAGGACGCCCTCGCGCGGCGGCTCGCGGCTATGGCGCCCTTCGAGCCGGGGCGACGCTCGGGTCTTTTCGCGTTGTATACGAAACTGGCCGGGCCGCCGGAGCGCGGCGCCCGGATGGAATGGTAGCGCGATGGTAGGGGCGTACTGTGTTGCGCCCCCGGCGCCGGTACGGGAACGTAGGGCCGGGTCTTTAGACCCGGCCACGATAGGTTTTAATAGATATGAAATCCGCCGCTATGTCGCCGGTTAAAACCGGCGGTT
>DATKXQ010000168.1:0-4956 GCA_035528975.1 bacterium | reverse complement strand
TACGTTATCTCGTTGGGTAAAATCCCCGCCGGCCAAAAGGCCGACGGGGTTTGGAAAGGAGGGTGGGTGAGGGTCTATGTTAAGGCAGAGCCGCTCGTTATTCGATTCCTATCGACACGCCGACGAACGCCGTCGCGCCTTCGAGGCCGTAACCGCCGCCGACGCGCGCGTCGACGTTCCGCTATAACTTAATCCCCCCGGTTAAAACGCCCGCGACGTTATCGCGCCTCGCGTCGACGCCGCGCCCCCGCCCTTGACAACCTCCCGCTAAACGGTTAAACTATGCCGCCTCGAGCCGAGGTGGCGGAATTGGCAGACGTAGCGGACTTAAACTCCGCTGGCCCCATACGGGCCGTGCGGGTTCGAGCCCCGCCCTCGGCATATAAAAAAGGAGCCTGAACGGCTCCTTTTTCGTTCGTCAGTCGTTGCGCTTTATTTGCCGCCGCGGCCTTTGCCGCCGCCGCCTTTACCCGCGTCGCCGCCGCCGGCGCCTTTACCGCCGCCGGGGCCCATTCCGCCGCCTTTACCCGAGCCCGGTTGCATGTGTTCCCGCTCGCGCTCGCGTTCCGGGCCGGTCCCCTTGCCGCTCCGGTCGCGTTCCCGCTCGCGCTCGCGCAACATCTCGCCCGTACCCGGTACGTCGCCTTCCGTTATGGGGCGAGTTCCGCGGTCCCGCGCCCACTCGGGGTTCTTCCACCAGCCGTAATGATGCCCCTTGCCCGGGTACCGCGGCGTCCCCGGTTCGGCGGGTTCGGCCGTCCCGCCCGGTTCGCCCGGCGCGGCCGGTTCTCCCACGCTCGGCTCGTCGCCTTCCGCCGGCGCGGCCTCGCCCGGCGGCGCGCCAACCCTATCGCTGTAGTCGGCCCAGTTTCCTACGACGTCGTTCAGCGCGGTCGCTTTGACCGCGTCTCCCATCGGGGCCCCGGCCGCGATCGTTGAGGCCAGCGCCTCGGCTTTGGCCCGGCCTTCCCCCGCCAGGTTGCCGACGTCGCCGTACTGTTCGCCGCCGCCTTGCGTCCTCATATCGTGGGCCTGCTTCTCGAGCTCGCCGTATTTGGCGGCCAGCTTGTTAAGCTCGTCCGCCAACGCGCCGGCGTCGGTATTCGCGAAGTTGTGTTCGCTCAGGTAGGCGTTGAGTTCTCCGGCGACGGCGGCGATTTCGCTTGTGAGCTCGTCGGCCGGCGGCGCCGCCGCTTTCTTGCCGCACCCTGAGGCCAGCAAGGTCGCCGCGGCTACGAACGCCGCCGCAACGATTATTTTTCGCATGAACCGCTCCTCCTTTGCAACCCGTTACTACCCGCCGGCGGCTCGGGTCTAAGAACCGCCGGGGCTTTCGCCTTCGCCTTCATCCGCTACCGCGCCGCCCGCCGGCGCCTCGCCCTTATCCTCGCAGATGCAATCGGGACAAGGCTCCTCGCAGTCGCACGGCTCGGCGTTCCCGAGGTCCCCCGCGGGGCGCTCGTCGTACGTTTTCTGGCAGGCCGCGATCAGGGGCAGCAAGGCCGCGACCAGGATTATCAAAAGGACTACTCAGCGCACGTTTACCTCTTTCGTTAAAACCGGGAATATATTCGTATTTAAAACTTATTATAGCATAAACCGCCGCCGTTTACCCGTGGGCCTCGCGCCTCAACCGGGTCTTATTTAAACTTACCCGCGGGGATCCCCTGGTTGAACCTGTATCCGCTAAAGGTGGAGGTGACGTAAATATCTTTATTGATGAAAAGAAGGAACGTCGCCCGGGCGTACATCGACACTTTGGTCACCATCGTCCGGCCGCCGTATTCGTTAAAATACATCGTCATGCACGACTTCGAGCAGTACTTCGGTTGTACGTATGGTTGGCCGGACCCCTTCACCAGCTTGTAGCCGTCGGCCGAGATCCAGAGCGAACCGTAAACGTACCCCTTCGCCTCCTTGCTCGAGCTAAACGCCAACCGGTAGCACTTCTCCCCGGAAACGGCCTCCGTGGCCTTGTACGTAAAACGATAGTCGGGGAAGTACTCCTCGTCTAAGGGCAACTTGAACTCGACGCCGTCGTCTTCGTCGTCGCGGCGCTTCGGCGGGTCCTTCTTCTCGCCTCCCTCGTAATACTCTAAGATGTCCACGTACACCTTGTCCGGCTTCTTGAAGAACATTTTGCACTTGACGCGGGCCATCTCTTCGCCCTCTTTATCCTTCGTGACCTGCGTGATATGCGCGGTATAATCCGTATAGCCGTCTCTCTGGGCCCGTAAAACCTCGTACGCTCTCTCCGCAATCTCCTGGCCGGTCAAAGCGCCGGCCTGCGACCCCGAAAAAAAGAAAAACGCGCCGTTTATAAATAAAACCGCCCGTCTCATATAACCCAACCTTTTTGTATAGTTTTAAGTTTAGGCTAGCCGTGGGCCTCGAGCCAGTTCTCGCCCACGCCCATGTGGACTTGAAGCGGGACCTTGAGCTTTAATACGCCGGTCATCTCTTCTTCGACCAGCCCCTTTAATTTATCGAGGTCCTTCGGCGCGACCTCGAACAACAGCTCGTCGTGGATGGTCAAGAGCATCCACGCCCGGAGCTTGCCCTCCCGCAATCGCCGGTCCAACGCCACCATCGCCAGCTTCAGGATGTCCGCCGCGGACCCCTGGATGGGCATGTTGACGGCGAAGCGCTCCGCCGCGGCGCGGACGCGGTTGTCCCCGGAGTCTATGTCCGGGAGGTAGCGGCGCCGCCCCAGCACCGTGTGGACGTAGCCCTCGCGGTGGGCCCGCTCTATCTGCTCGTCGATGTAGCGGCGGACGCCGGGGTAGCGCGTGAAGTACTTCTCGATGAACGCCTCGGCCTCCACGACCGAAAGGCCCGTCTCGCGCGCGAGGCGCCGGGGCCCCATCTTGTACGCCAGGCCGAAGTTGATGGCCTTGGCGAGCGTGCGCTGCTCCCGGCTCACGCGGTCGAAGGGAACGTCGAACAGCTCCGCGGCGGTGGCGGCGTGGATGTCCTTCCCGGCGGCGAACGCGGCCTGCAGGCCCGGGTCGTCGGCGATGTGGGCGAGGATGCGGAGCTCCACCTGGGCGTAGTCGGCGGAGAGGAAGACGAGGCCGTCGCCGGGGATGAAGCCCTTGCGGATCTCGGCGCCGAGGTCGGTGCGGATGGGGATATTCTGCAAATTGGGGTCGGCGGAGCTGAGGCGGCCGGTAGAGGTCGCGGCCTGGTTGAACGTCGTGTGAACGCGGCCCTCCTTGTCCGCCAGCGTGGGCAGGACGTCCACGTACGTGTTCTTCAGCTTCGCGAGCTCCCGGTAGGCCAGGACCTTGGCGGGCAGCGGGTGCTCCTCCGCCAGCGACTCCAGGACGTCCGCGGCGGTGGAATAGCCGGTCTTGGTCTTGCGCTTGGGTTTCAAACCCAATTTGTCGAAGAGGATCTCGCGAAGCTGTAGGGGGGAATTGGCGTTGAACTCGCCGCCGGCGAGGTCGTAGAGCTCGCCCTCCGCCTGCTTCAAATGCTTCTCGAAGCTCCGCGCCAGTTTGGCGAAGTGGGGCCGGTCGATCTTGACGCCGCGCGCCTCGAGCGCGGCCAGCACCGGCGCCAGCGGCACCTCCAAATCGCGGTAGAGCTCGCCCATGTCCTGCTGCTCGACGAGGCGCGCCGTCAACTCGGCCAGCCGGTAGTTGGCCCGCTCCGGGTTGAGGAGATACGCGGCGAGCATGGTGTCGCCGTCGAACTTCACGCCCGGGCCGAGGGCGTGCGCGAACCTCTTCGTGTCGTGGGCCGCCAGCGGCAGCGCGGAACCCTCGGAGAGCTTCGCCAGCTTCGCGGCGACGTCGCCGGCGGCGCCTTCCAGCCGCGTTACTTTGCCGGCCCCCGCTACGGCCACGCCCGCGAACTCGCCGCCCCGCGACAACAACTCCGCTCCGAACCAGCTACCCGTCGCCGGTTCGGCGCCGGCGAGGAACTCCTCCTCCGGGATCAGCTCGGGCGTGAGCTCGTCCTCCGGCGGCGGCGCGGCCCCTAAATCCTCCGCCAGCGTCTTCAACTCGTATTCCTTGAGGAACGCCGCCAGCGCTCCCTCGTCGCGGCCTCGGGGCTCGAGCGCCGCGGCGTCGAGGCCCAGCGCCAGGTCGTCTCTGAGCGCTACCAGCTTGCGCGAGAGTTCCGCGGAATCGCGCCCCTTCTCGAGGGCGGCCCGCGCCCGCGCGGGCTCGACGTCGTCGAGGTGCTCGAAGACGGCCGCGAGGGAGCCGTACTTCTCCAGGAGGGCGCGGGCCGTCTTCTCGCCCACGCCGGCGACGCCGGGGACGTTGTCGACGCTGTCGCCCTCTAACGCCAGCAGGTCGGGCACCGCCGCCGGCGCTACCCCCATCTTCGCTTCCACGGCCGCGGCGTCCATCTCCTCGACGTCCGAGACGCCGGTCCGGGGCGCGAGCATCTTCACGCCGCCGCCCACGAGCGCCATCAAGTCCTTGTCGCTGGAGAGGATAAGCACCTCGTCGAACTCGCCGGCGCCGCCGCGCGCCAGCGTCGCGACGACGTCGTCGGCCTCCATCCCCTCCTTCTCTATCACCGCCAGGCCCAATAGGCGGGCTAACTCCTTGACGGGTTCTATCTGGGCGACGAGGTCGTCGGGGGGCGCCTTCCGCGTCGCCTTGTACTCCGGGTAGAGCTCCTCGCGGAAGGAGAGGCCGGGGCCCTCGAGCGCGACGGCGACGTGGGTCGGCTGGTATTCGCTCAAGGCCTTGAGCAACATCCGCGCGAAACCGAAGATGGCGGAGGTGTTGCGGCCGTCGACGGTGCGGAGCGGCCGGGAGATCAACGCGTAGTAGGCGCGGAATATCAAATTCATCGCGTCTACCAGCAGGAGACGGCGGCGCTTTTTCACGGCGCAAGGATAAGGGAAGCGCGGCGATTAGTCAAGGGGTAAGGAGCGTACGGATTTCCCCTTGCGCGGGTCGGGCGATATGTTACTTTATTATTAAGAGAGGT